>JBLHJX010000311.1:0-6307 GCA_047619225.1 Candidatus Latescibacterota bacterium | reverse complement strand
ATGAGAAATCAACGCACAGGCGAAACCTTAACGAGCGGAGCGAGTCATCAACGAATCAGATAACCAAAAGCTTGGATAACATGACAAGCTTCGTCTGTTCATCTATTATCATAGGTTTTTAGATAATGCATATGGTTTGTCAAACCTCAAGAAATGTTTCAACCACCACACACAGTCGCATTTTGCAATTGTTCGTCACACTTGTGTTAAGCCTAAACCTGTATGCCCTTCCCCTGTTTGCTCAAGAAACCAAGCAGGTTCGGGGTGTTATCCACTTAGACTCCACGATTAGTGGTGGCGAAATGGGTCCAGAAGAGTTGGTACGTTTTCTGAAAGAAAACGAGTTGGAAGTGGCCATATTCACCGACCAAATAACCACCAATGTGCACTATGGTTTCTTTCCCTTCCCTGCATTTACAGAATGGTTATCTAACAAACTTGCAGCCTCAAAATTTGGCAGAGAGAGTTCGGTTTCCACCTTTGGGGCTGACAATTATCTCAGTTTGCTCCGTGACTTGGACCGCAAATACTCAGATATGACCGTTATTGCCGGTGTGGAGGCATTTCCATTTTATTATTGGCGCGAAAACCTCTTGCGGGGCCAAATAACTATGGTCGATGGCCACAAACATCTCTTAGCCATTGGACTGGAACAACCCTCTGACTACGAAAACATGCCCACACTTGGAGAAGGTTTTTTTCGGGCATACAATTTACAATCACTATTGAGCCTTTGGCCTTTTGCGTTGTTCATTTTTGCATTTAAGTGTTACCTGCAATCCAAAAGAGCCGAACGGCCAGCACTATTCAAAATTCCGGCCCTGATTTTCCTGATCGTTGGTGGCTTGTTTCTCCTTAACAACTACCCATACAAATTTGGCCGATACGACGCTTACCACGGTGACCAAGGTCCCCGGCCCTACCAAGACTTCGTCGATTATGTTATAGGCCGAGGGGGCCTTGTTTTTTGGGCACACCCAGAGGCAAGCAAAGACCAAACATACGCAATGGGTCCCCTAACCGTTAACATGCAGACAGAAGCGCCCTATAAAGACATGCTCGAGGTGTATAACTACACGGGTTTTGCAGCTTTTTTTGAAGGTATGAAATATATCATTCCCCCTGGAGGCATTTGGGATCAAGTCTTGACAGAATATTGTTTTGGGCAACGCGCACGCCCAATATGGGCCATTGCCGAAGGCGATGTGGAAGGCGATGGTTTTGATCCAGGACTGAGCCAAACTGTTTTTCTGGTTAAAGAACACACACGCAAAGCTATGTTAACCGCACTGCGCACTGGACAAATTTATGCCATCGCAGGTCCCTTTGCAGATGACCTCTCACTCGATACCTTCACCCTATCAGATGACGAAGGCAAACAAGTGGGCATGGGACAGACGCTCGAAAGCAAAGCAGTACATCTTGTAGCAAACATTCGCTTGAACGGCAACGAAAAGAGAAATTCTCTAAGCGCAGACTTAATTAAAAACGGCCTCTTGATTCAAACTTTTAAAGGAAATGGACAAATCAACATAGACTTGCAAGACACCATCGACGGTACCAACCGGCATCACTATTATCGGTTGGATGTTCGAGGGCCAAACCAAACACGCCTGATCTCCAACCCCATTTTTGCACACGCAACAGACTCCTAAAACCATGGCCAAAATTCGGGTATTGAACATCATCACCCGCCTCGAACGTGGGGGCGCACCGCAAGCTCTCTTAGAAACCATTCAAAGAATGTCGTCCGAATTCCATATTGACTTGGCGACCGGGCAAACTGACGATGCAGATCTAGACCTGACACAAGAAGTAATTAATTCTGGATTACCACTCATTCATGTACCCTCCATGCGACGCAGCCCGCACCCGCTGAGAGATCTACAAGCCCTGCGACATCTGATTCGCATCATTCGCAAAGGCAACTATGACGTGGTTCATACCCATACGTCTAAGGCAGGTTTTTTAGGCCGCATCGCCGCCAAATATTGCAAAACCCCAGCCGTTATCCATTCCCCACACGGTACAATTTTAGAAGGTTATTTTTCGCCAATTGTGACACAAACCTACACCTATTTAGAACGCTTTACTGCCTCAATGGCACAGTGCATTATTTGTTTAACAACCCGCGAAATCGATCAATATCTCAACGCAAAAATCGGCAAACGCGAACAGTATACATATGTCTACAACGGCATCGACATCGACAGATTCTCAACCGTAACACAGCAGCGCCAAGACGTGCGCAGCAAACTTGGCATCGCTCCAGAATCGGTGGTGTGCATTACAGTGGGACGTTTGGTACCAGTGAAGGGCCAGGCCGACTTAATTGAGGCCTTCCCCCAAGTCATAAAAAAACACCCAGACACCCATCTCCTCATTGTGGGCGAAGGAGAATTGCACGATGCGCTTACCCAGCAAACAAAAACCCTAAACCTTGAAAGCAAAATTCATTTTTTAGGGTGGCGGAGTGACATCCCCGATCTCTTGGGGGCATCCGACATCTTTGTTTTGCCTTCGCTCAATGAAGGGCTCGGGCTTGTTTTGCTTGAAGCCATGGCGCAACGATTACCTGCCATAGCCACCGATGTGGGCGGTGTACCTGAAGTTGTCCACGATGGCAAAACAGGCATACTTGTGCCCGCCCAATCGCCCACACCATTGTCTGAAGCACTCAACAAACTCATAAGCGACCCGGCCCAAAGAACACAAATGGGTGAAGCGGGATACCAACGCGCAATGACACATTTCTCCATTCATACCACCGTAGAAAAAACCGAAAACATTTACCGAAAACTCACGGGAGCTCAGGCATGATCGTTGCTGTTCATCAACCGCAATATTTACCGTGGTTGGGATATTTTGAAAAAATAGCCCGTGCAGATCACTTTGTATTGCTCGATATTGTCCAATACAAAAAAAATGAATTTCAAAACAGAAACAAAATCAAAACAGCCCAAGGCTGGCAATGGCTGACCGTGCCTGCGCGCTATAAGTTTCCCATGACCATTGCCGAAGTGCCCATTAACAACGACATCCATTGGCGCAACAAACACAGGCAAGCACTCGTATCTAACTACACCAAAACACCATTTTTCTCTGATTATCGATCACAATTTGAATCACTCTTAGACACAGAATGGCAACAGCTCACCGACATCAATAAGGCAACCATAGACCTTATTGTTCGCGCACTGGGAATCACAACACCCATTGAAGACCCCAAAGCGTGGGATCTCTCAGACGACCCTACGGGCCGACTGGTCGACATGTGCAAACATCTCAATGCAGACACCTACTTAGCGGGTGCTGGCGGGCACGATTATATGGATTTGGCACAGTTTGACGCAGCGGGCATTCGTGTAGAGTTCCAATCATTCACGCACCCCACATACCCTCAGCAATTTGGCGACTTTGAACCTTACATGTCGGCAATTGACCTGCTCTTTAACTGTGGCCCAGAAAGCCACGATATTTTGCTTAATCAACAATAAAAAAACACGGAGGCTTTCATGAACATTCTCGCCATTGGGGCACACCCTGATGACATTGAATATGGGTGCGCGGGCACATTGATAAAATATCGCCGCCAAGGCCACAAGATCTATCTGTGTGTAGTAACCAATGGCGCGGCCAAAGACGAACCCGATTTGCGTAAGAAAGAGCAACTCGAGGCGGCCCGACTGATGGATGCTGAGGACGTTTTCTTTTTGGAACACACCGATACAGAAGTGGCCTGCAGCCGTCAATTGATTATGGACATCGAAGATGTCGCGCGCAAAGTGCAGCCAGATTTTGCCTTTGTGCCTTACCCCGACGACACACACCAAGACCATAGGGCACTCGCCCAAGCCGCTATACCTGCAAGCCGATCTATTATTCGCAATGTGCTCTATTTTGAAGGTTTCTCATCCATCAACTTTAATCCCACAGTTTATGTCGATATTGGCGACGTATTAGAGTACAAGCTCGCATGCCTTGAGGCACACAAATCTCAAGTTATGAACACATACGTTCACGAGCGTTCCATCGTTGATGTTTCGCGCTCAACCGCGCACTTTCGAGGCATTCAAGCACGGGTTAAGAGCGCTGAAGCATTTTCATCTATGCGCCTCTTCATCAATATTTAAAATGATCCCCCATTCTCGCCCATCACTTGGCATAGAAGAAGAACAGGCCGCGCTTCGCGTCATACGTTCTGGCATGTTGGCTCAAGGTGCCGAAGTTGAACTGCTCGAACAACGGCTATCTGAACAAATGGCGGTTAAGCACGTCATTGCCGTGAACTCTGGCAGTGCAGCGCTCCATTTGGCATTGCGTGTTCTTGATCTCCCAACCAACAGCAATGTTATCTTACCCTCCTATGTTTGCACGGCTTTACTCAATGCCCTTCAACTTGTCGGGGCTACGCCAGTCATTTCTGATATTGACCCGCAGACCTACCAACTTTTGCCTCACAGCCAACAACAGACACAGATCCACGCCATTCTTGCGCCACACATGTTCGGTCATACAGTTGATTTAGAGCCTTTGCAAACAATGGGTGTTCCGATTATAGAAGACTGCGCGTTGGCATTGGGTGCACATTATAAAGATCGTCCAGTTGGCAGCTACGGTACGCTCGCTGTCTGCTCATTTTATGCCACCAAAGTCATCTGTGGCGGTGAAGGGGGGGCCATTGCAACCTCCGACGATTCCTTGGCTGCACACCTTCGCGACTTGCGTGACTATGACGGACGCAAAGACAGCAAACTGCGCTACAATTATAAACTGACAGATTTGCAAGCCGCCATCATCCATGCCCAACTTGACAAACTTGAGTTGTTCCTGAAACGCCGTCGAGATTTAGGCAAATACTATAGCCAAGTCCTTTCCAAAACCCAAGCCACTCTCCCCACGTTCAAAGCCGGTGAATTTCCATTTCGGTATGTTGTCACACATCCAAAGGATGCGACTGACATTATCGCCGCATTTGAATCTCATGGCATTTCTGTACGCAATCCCGTATTTTACCCCCTGCATAACGTTTTGGGCTTAGACAACGCAACATACCCACACACCACACACGCACATAAACACGCAGTGTCTATCCCCCTCTACCCAGATCTTTCAGACACAGAAGTCGACCACATTCTCCAAGCTGCGCAGGAGGTGCTTTGATCAAGCCCTTTAGACTCATACAAATCCCGGCTATCTTGCTCATAGGGGTTCTCCTTTTTCCGGGTGTTAAAGCGGTGGTAACCACTCAGTCTCTTACCTGGGCCTATATTCTTTTACTTTCATTTGGGCTCGCTTCTGGTTTGGTTCCCACCATCATGTGGGTGGCCACCAAAATAGGAGCGGTAGACAGACCCGGAGGCCGTAAGACCCACCAGAGTGTCACCCCTCTCCTGGGGGGCTCGGCCATCTTTTTGGGATTTGCCCTTGTGATGTTTTTGGCTCAGGATATCTTGTATTTTACGGAGCAACACAAAGGTGTTGCTTTGGGTGCGACCCTCATTTTTCTCATCGGGCTATTGGATGACATTTGGGGACTGACAGCAAAGATTCGTCTGGTCGCCCAATTTTTTGCCGTGGGTATATTGATAAAATATGGTGCCGTCTTGTCTTTTTTACCCGCGACTTGGTGGGGACACCTAGCGGAGTACGTCATCACATTTTTATGGGTCATTGGCATCACCAATGCCATCAACTTTCTCGATGGTATGGACGGCCTAGCAAGTGGAACCGCAGCGATTAATGCAACCTTCTTTAGCCTGGTTGCCCTCCGGTCAGGTGGTTCTGAAATGCTTTTGCTCGCCATTGCCTTGGCGGGCAGTTGCTTGGGGTTTTTACCTTTCAACTTTCGCAGACACAAACCCGCCAGTATCTTTTTGGGTGATAGCGGCAGCAACTTCTTAGGGTTTACACTTGCTGGCATTGGCATTTTGGGAGAATGGGGCAATGACGGTTGGGTGGGTCTTGTTGTGCCCATTGTCATTTTAGGCGTACCTATTTTTGATACCAGCCTCACCACCGTGGTACGCATTGCGACAGGACAAGTACACACCTTCGGACAATGGCTCCATTTTACTGGGCGCGATCATCTCCACCATCGCCTTTCAGACCTCGGTTTGGGCAACAAACGCGCTGTTTGGGTCATTTATTTAATCAGCGCAGGCCAAGGTTTCCAAGCCCTTGTATTGAAGAATGCACAAGGTATGGACGCGCTCTTTTCGATTTTGCAAGTGGGTCTGACTTATCTTCTTTTGGGCGCATTCATGGTATTTGTTCATAACCGATATGTCCGTCTCTTAGAAATTCG
>JBLHJX010000310.1:0-6336 GCA_047619225.1 Candidatus Latescibacterota bacterium | reverse complement strand
CCCCCATCCTGAAGCGGCGCCGCATTCACCAAAAATGTCTCAATACCTGTAATCTTCATCCCATTTCCTTTTTAGATTTTTTCCGTGATTCCTACTCAAACCTTCTCCCCACCCAATCCGCCGCACTCGCCACAACGACCTCCGGAGACTTCCGACTCCGCGCCAAATGTCCTTTTTCTTTACGCATTGTCGGCTGATTCGCGTCTTGATACCGCCAATCGCAACTCCACCGAATCCCGCCCGACAAATTGGGCAACCCCCGGTGAAACAACAAATTGTGAAACAACACCGCGTCCCCTGGTTCCAATTCAATCGCCACCGTTTCGCCCACGTATCGACTGAGCTGATCTGCCGCAATCTCCAAATAATAATCGCGTTTTTCGTGTGGTACCACGCCCAATCGGTGCGTGCCCGGCGCAAATTCCATACACCCATTATGCGTCGTTGCAGGCACAATCGGTGCCCACACATTCACCATTTTCAAATCACGTACCCCACGCGCGTCCCCACCTCCAGCCGTATATCCCCCGTCTTGGTGCCACAAAACCTCGGTACCCTCCCACTCAGGAAATTTGGGACGCACCGTATAATTGGGATACAACCGAATCTCGGTACCCAAAAATTGCGATACCAAATCCAACACGCGCGAGCTAAAGAACACATCAAACAATCCCGCCAAATGCAATTCGGGGCGAAACGACTTGGGCGCAATATCCAAATTATTTTCATACAATCGAAACAAGCGCGTCTCAAAGGATGCCGACAAAAATGGATCGCTCACCCGACCAGCAGCAACCAACTTCTCCGCTTCCCGATCAACCAACACCGCCAACTCAGCCCGAGCGGCATCCAAAACACCAGGTGTAAACACACCCTTTAATATCACATATCCCTGTTCATCAAACTGCTCTTGCAGTGCGTGCATAAAAATACCTCCTTTACGCCCGCGAAAATAAGGCTTCCCGTTCCCGTGAGCAACAAAAAGCGAAGCCGCCATTAAAGCGTGCGGGAACGACATTTAGAAAACGCGCAGAAGAATGTCAAACCGTGCTCGAAGCCCTCTGCAACCAAGGAATGGCCCAACTGCAAGTAACCGACACAGGAAGTCTTGTTCACGTCTTCGAAGGTTTCCTCTCCGAAACAGAAAACGCAACGTCCAAAAATGCATTAGATTTATAATTATCTTGTTGTAAACTTATTTTATAAAAAACAACAATCCCTTTATAAAAACCCCTCTGGATATTTCATTCAAAAAATACACTTTTATTAAGTAATGCTATTTACTATATAAAATATCCAAAACATGCGGCACCCAAGTGCCGCATGTCACAACCCAAATATAATCTTTACGAATCCCTCTTGATCAACCTCGGATCATATTGAAAAGCTTGTGAATCCCCAACGTCCAACTTTTCAAAATCTGGATGCCGAGGATTGATCAGAAAATTCATCTCCAAAGGCACCAAAGCACTGGGCACCGCCAAAACAGCAGAACTCAAATCACGTGTCCACTGCGTGCCAACATCTTTAGTAGAAGACGGTACAGGATCCAATCGCCAATCATCAGGCAAGCTTGCCAAATCAATTTTACGACAAAACGCTTCATCAAATGTAACCGGAATACACACATAATCATTGAGTAATTGATGCGTCTCCAAATGAGCAAGCATCTCCAAAGCAGCCAAAGACACGGACCCCGCCGCATAAACCATCAAAGTACCCTTGTGATTCCACCGCCCACCATACAAACGCGCACCATCACCCGTAAAAGCCACATCTACGTGCCGGGCTTGAACAATCCGCCAAGCCACCCATTTCACGAAAACACCCCATGCGCAATACGTCCCAATAAATCCTCAACCTCTCTGGCACCCAACTCCGTATCGGCATATTCAAGCGGCGATTGTCCCCCCAGTGCTTTCTTTGGCATCTGAAACCAATGTTGTGCATCTTCCCGTTTTCCCAAAACTTCTACTGCCTTATCAAACAATGTACCCAAGCGCAACAATCGTTCCGATTCGCCTGCTTGAAAACACCCTTCACTTTTCCGCCGTGTCAACGTGCGATCAGCAATATTGAGAATCTTTGCAAGCGTTTTGCTTGAAACACCCATTCCTTTTTGCAACTTGTCAAAAGCCACAAAAGGAAGTCCTTTTTTTATCATGCGAATCATATCATGTTTATCTTGAGACGTCACACCAACAGATTCACCATAAGTTTCCACTTGTGGAGAAACAGACACTTTCAATGCCTGCATATGCAATCCCGTGTGCGTCCAATGCAACACCAAGTCCAACGCTTGAGTTTCAACCATCAAAGCCTCCATATATAAATAAGCCATTTTGCCTAAAAAAATACGCCACTTGGCGAAAAAAGCAAATACTTTATGAACACAGCCTACCGATTCGTCGTCAACACCACAGGCATCTACGAAAAAGTAATCATCCATGAGCCCACAAAACCAATGGCGGCTCGACCTCGCCAAACGAATCGCACCCATCTATACCGAACATCCCAACGTCCAAGTAATCGTTGTAGGCGGTTCAGTGAGTTATGGCCTTGCAGATTGTTACTCCGACGTCGAAATCGGCCTCTTCTGGTCACAAACCCCATCCATTGAAACACGCAAAGCATTTGCAAATCGCATTGGCATCGCAAAAGATTTCGAACCCTGGAACAAACACGGCGATAATGGTGCCGACGAAGCAATCTACATCTGGGGAGATCAAAAAACCGGCTTCAACTCGACATCAAACACCGCTTATCCACAGCAGAAATCGAAAGCCTCACCAACCCCGCAGAAGGATCATGGGAATTTTGGCAATACGCCATCCCCATCTACGGCCATGAACTGGCCCAACAATGGCGCGAAGAAACCGTCCCCCCACACCTCAAATCATCCAAGCCGAAATTCAAAACCGCCTCAACAATCTCTTTCCTTACTGGATCTTAGAACAAGCGGCTCAAGACGATGAATACATTTTTTTCACGTACCAATGCAATGAAATTTCACGCCACTTGGCAGCTTCATTGTGCGCCCTGCACAACACACCCAATTACATGCCCAAATATCCAGAATGGACAATGGATTGGGGCATTTTTTTCCATCGTCAACGGTTCATTGTCCACCGTCACGAGATATGCCTACGACGACATATATATCCTGCGTGAAACTGAAGCCCATAAAAAGCCCCACGCAGTGGCGATATTTTTTGCTTACTTTTAGTTGTCGCTCACAAAAAATAAGTCGTCGAAGACAAAAAAAGCCCGATATAAATATCGGGCTTTTCCCATGCTCCTATTCCCCTCTTCAACCTCCCCCAACCGCCATTATTTTCCCTTCGAAAAAGCCATCATATCCACAGCCTCTGCACTTTCAAACACCGAAGCAGGCAACGAATCAAACACCGCAATATCCGTATGTTTACGCGGCTTGTCACGTCGCATCCCATGCCCATCCGCAATCATAATTTTCCCAAACTTCGTCCAATTTTCCCACGGACTCCGAAACCTCGGTTCCGAGTCATCAGCTTTGCGATAATGCGCCCATTCAGCCACCATATGAGTTTCTTTATCCACATACACATCATATTTATTTTGAGGCGTAACCCCCACACCCTCAAACGTCAACGTCAACACGTGAGCCGGGCGACCATCTGTCAATTCACCTTCGCCATACTTGAGTGTGACACCCGAATCCTTCAACTTATACGGCATTACCAACCAATAAGAATCGTTCACCCACGACCGATACCCACGATTTAAATACTTCTTTGTCGAATCTGCATCTGCCTCCACAACACCACCGCGATACACCTTGCCCTCTTTATTATTGATATTCATCAACACCGTCAAATCACCCTGCTCAAACCGAATATTCCCCGTCCACTTATCCCATACATGCAACCGCCCACCAAAAAACCGCCACGTCACATACCGCGTCTTATTCCAATTCTTCCATCCTCCCATCGCATCCATCACCTCATCAGCCACTTTAATGGCTTGGCCATCTGACCCCGCTTCATTGAATCCTTTTGCCGGTGGGTATGCCCGTGCCACACCCATGCTCACAAACAACATCAACACCACCAAACCATATCGAAAACCCATATCCAATCTCCTCTATTCAAAGCCTAACCACATTTTCCATTGATTGTCAACGATCCCTGCCAACGTATACAATTCCACCCCGCTTCGCAAGTCTTCTCAAATCCCCACTTTACCCTTGCCTCACCCACATTCTCTTTTATATTCAGGAGACAACAAACCCGCCGCAACCACCCAACTGCGATGGTTGTCGTTAAAATTTTTACTTTTCCCATTTTACTTTTGCCTTGATTTCATGAATCCAAACATTCAAAATGGCATCGCCATCACCGGCGCACTTGGCAACCTCGGCTGGAAACTCTTGTGCCACTTAGCCGAACACAGCGCCGCCCCTCGGCTTGTCGGTCTCGACCTTCGTGATGCAGAACCCGGTCGCCTTGAGCAGCTTCAAACCATTTCAGAAATTCACGCCGATCCCCCTCAAATAGACCTCATCACCTGCGACCTATCCAATTGGCACGACCAGCGCTGGCGTACCGTCATCAACGAAGTCAGCGCCGTCGTTCACTTTGCGGCCAAAAATCCTTATCCCGAAGCATCGTGGAACGACGCCACCGTCTCCATCGACATGACCAACAACATCAGTCAAGCCTCAGCAGACAGCCCAACGCTCTCACGTTTCGTCTTTGCCACCTCAAACCATGTGATGGGTCGCTACAAAGATGCCAACCTCAAACCCAGCGAGCTCCACACCCACCTCGAGGCAGGCGTGGGCACACTATGGTACACGGGCCAAGAACACATGGACTCTACCATTTACGCCATGGCAAAATTTGCCGGTGAACGCCAGTGCAAAACAGTGAGCCAAAAAAGCGACACCACTTTTGTATGCACGCGCATTGGCTGGTGCCAACCCGGCAAAAATTTGCCCGCCACTCTGTCAGCTGCAGGCACACCCACCCAACAAAGCGATCCCGATCCAGCACTGGAACAAACCAATCGCTGGTTTCGCGACATGTGGCTCTCCAACCGTGACTTCCTACACCTTTTTGAGCGCGCCCTCTTAGCCGATGCATCACCCTGGCCCGAAAAATGCATCGTCGTCAATGGCATGTCAAACAACACCAACATGCCCTGGGACCTTTCCCACACCCACCAATATCTCAACTACACCCCCAAAGACAACGTCTACAAATAAAAAAAGCCCCGAATCTCTCCGAAGCTCCATTTCTCACCTCCTGCTTTTGCCTTTTTACTTTTGCCTCTCTACTTATTCCTTATCCGCCGCCGCACCAAAATCAACAATATCAAGCCCTTCAACATACGGCTTGGTCACATACGCCCTTGCTTCACCCATGTTCCGAACAATCTCTGCAATTCGATCTGCCGAACCATATACCGAGTGAATCACCTCGCGGTGTGGTGAATCAGATGACATGCGCTCCAACAGCAATTCCAACTTGCCCATCAACACCGTCAACGGCTGGTTGATTTCATGCGCCGCAGCCCCTGCTGTTTCGGCCAGCACCCGCATTTGCTCCGCCTCAATCAACTTATTCTGCAACTCAACCACCCGAGCCCCCACCCGAATTCGCGCTCGCAACTCTTGTCGATCAAATGGTTTTACAACATAATCATCTGCGCCAGCTTCCAACCCCTTGAGCAAATCTTCACGCTGGCCCTTTGCCGTCAACAAAATAATATATGTAAAACGTCCTTGTGCCAAACCACGCACACGCTCACATACTTCCACACCACTTAGCCCTGGCATCATCCAATCCAAAATTGCCAACCGAGGAGCACCTGGCTGTTGAAACGCAGACCAAGCTTCTGCACCATCTTGGCAAACAACGGGTTGGTAACCCCACGCTTCCAAATTAAGTTGTAAGACCTCACGAGAAGGAGGATCATCTTCTGCTATTAAAATATGCACAATTCCGCTCCTATTTAAGTACCAATTTAAGTACCAATCATAAGGTAATATAAAATACTTGTCCAGCAAAACGAATATTCCAGGTTTGACTTTATCATAAAAATGCCTAATTTGAAGAAACCTTTCCTACAGCAATCGCGTCATGGAAATTTAAGCCACGCTTAATGTCCCCTTTGAAAAGGGGACACAGGAGGATTCTATGGAATACCGCAATATGGGTCGCAGTGGTCTCAAAGTATCTGAAGTCTGCTTGGGCACAATGACTTTTGGCCATGGTGCCGACGAAGCCGAATCCAAACGCATGGTCGATATGGCAATCGATCACGGTGTCAACTTCTTCGACACAGCAAATACAT
>JBLHJX010000309.1:0-6381 GCA_047619225.1 Candidatus Latescibacterota bacterium | reverse complement strand
CAATTTCCGGTCATGATCAGCCCGATAATGGCACATTTGAATTGTATGCTTATGGGCGTTGGCTCATGCCCGATTCGGGTTTTTATACCTATGGGCATGATGCGGAAGGACGCGCATGGCACAGGCAAACGAGCGTGCATCAAACCATGACTTTGGATGGAAAAGATGTATTGGATGAGGGACGGCATTTGTTGTGGGTATCGGAAGGATCGGATAGCGATGTGTTGGTGGTTGAAAATGGGGCGTATGAAAATTTAACACATCGCCGTAGTGTGTGGTTTGTCGATCGATCCTTTATTGTGCTGTTGGATGAAGCGATAGGAGATGCAAAGGGTCAGTTGGATTTGCACTTTCAATTCGCACCCGGTGATGTGGTATTTGATGAATCCCATAAACGTGCGTATACACAGTTTGATGATGCCAATGTGGTTGTACAATCGGCATCGAATGTGCCTGTTTCGATAGCCGAAGAAGACGGTTGGTTTGCCTGGGCATATGGGCACCGCACACCGCGCAAAGCGTTTCGATTTGCACTTGGAGAGAATGCACCAACGGCATTTCTAACCGTGGTGTTGCCGTATCAGGGTGTGGATGTGCCAGATGTCTCGGCTGTTTTACCAGAGGGCTTTTCGGTTGGTGCTGATCGGGTTGAACTGAATGTGCAAGCTCTGGGACGCAGTTGGACGGTGGGGCGTGATTTGAATACAGGTGAGGGATGGTGTCGGTAGCGGGCACAGCAGCGTATGTTGAGCCCGGCAGGATCTGAAATTCGTTATGTGAGTTCGGGAGATACGGTTCGGGTGACGGTGTCGTGCCCTGAGGGATCGGCGGAGGTGATTCCTTTTTGGGGACCCTTTCAGGGGAAAGAGCGATTTCGAGTTGGTGCAGCGCCACAAGTTTTGGAACTGGTTTATCCTGAGCGGCTCAAGAAATTAGAGGCTGAAGGGGTGAATGGTTTGCTGTATTCGCCCAATGTATGTCGGTTGACCTTGCGGGGTGATGGGCTCATTTATCACGGGATTGACGGGGATGGGTTGCGGGCGCCCACTGCGGATGAAGTCCCTAAGTTGCGCTATTTGTCTTATGGTACATCGATTACACACGGTGCGTCGGCAACGGCGATGCATTTGACTTATGTGCGGCAAGTGGCTTGGCGATTGGGTGCTGATTTGATCAATTTTGGTGTGGGGGGTTCGGCGCATTGCGAAAAAGAATTGTCCGATTATATGGCTGGGCGTGATGATTGGGATATTGCGACATTGGCATTGTCGGTGAATATGGTGGGTGGATTTTCTGTTGAAGAATTCACAGAACGGGTCGCGTATATGGTGAATACAGTTGCCGGAGCGAATACGTCACGGCCTGTCGCGTGTATTACACTTTTTCCACATTTTCGCGATTTTTGTGTGGATGAAACATTGACAGAAAAGACCGCGACTTTTCGACAGGTTTTGCGCGATGTAGTGAGCAATTGCCCGCACGCCAATGTACATTTGATTGAAGGCACCGATATGTTGACCGATGTGGGTGGGTTGACCGTGGACTTGATTCATCCGGGTGATTTGGGTATGATTGAGATGGGCGAACGGATTGCGGGGAAGTTGAAGGGATTGATGGGGTAGGTCATTCAGGATGAAAATGGGATCACACCGACACGGGTAACCTTTAGAATCGTTTTGATAAATAAGAAAGTCCCCGATAGTTTTGATGCTGTCGAGGACTTCTGTTATTGATGCTTACAAAAGCTTCAGTTGTTTCAAGGTGTCTAAAATGGGTGGGAGGGGGTCTTGCCAAAACCAATTTGTTTGAATAAAAAACGATGGCAAAAGATCTGTTTTGTAAATACCATCTGTTGGGTTGATTAATTGATAGTGTGACCCGTTTAGGCGATAGAATTCAACTTGCTGGCGAATGGGGTCTATCAGCCAGTATTCGGGAACACCCGCACTTTCGTATTCGACGAATTTAACACCTCGATCTCTGCCAATGCTTTCGGGTGAGATGATTTCGATGACCATGTCTGCTGGGCCGTTGAGATAGGTGTTGGTCAGTCGATATTCATTGGTTTTGCAGACAAACAATAAGTCGGGTTCTCGAACGGTTTTGTCTCCAATGCGCATTGCAAATGGGGCCGTTAGAATGTGTCCCGTGTGTGTCACTTCTGTGTAAATTCGAAAAATTGCTGTCAAAAAACTGACAATTTCTTGGTGTTTAAACGATATCGGAGACATAATCAGTACCTTTCCTCCAACCAGTTCGGAACGAACATCTTCATCTCCCCAAGCCATATATTCTTCAAATGACATGATGTGATCAGGAGGCATTTTTTCTGTTTGGATTTCTGTGATGGCCATGGTCGCTTCCTTAGGTCTGATGTATGGTCTCGTCGATCTCAAAATAAAGATAGTCAGTTTTTGGGAAATGTGCAAAGTGCTGCTTGTTTCCCCTTGTTGTTGAACGCGTTTCACACCTTGACTTTGTTATAAGACCGATGTATAATCGTTAGGTCAAAAGTATTAGCTATTCTGAAAACCTTACTTTTAGGGAGCGCACTATGGCGTTGTCTTTTTCGGCTCTGTGGACGTCGGTCGGAAAGAAAATTTTGATGTCCCTTTCTGGGCTGATGATGATCGGATTTCTGTTTGGTCATCTGTTGGGCAATTTGCCGTTGCTTCAGTTGGATGCCAGCGCAGATGCTTATAATACCTATTCGCATTTTTTGCTGAGCTTGGGTGGGTTGTTGGTGCTTATTGAGCTTATTTTGCTGGCGGGTTTGTTGTTGCACGTTTGGACGGCTGTTGCGATTATGTTGGGTAAGAAAAAAGCACGCCCAGTGAAGTATGATAAATTAAAGTCTGCGGGTGGGGTGAGCAAACAGACCTTGGGCTCTCGCACCATGATTTATACGGGGCTTGTGTTGTTGGTTTTTTTGGCTTTGCATTTGAAAACATTTAAGTATGGCCCGGGTTCTGCTGGAGAAAAAGAATATGTTGCTGTTGTTGACGGTGTAGAAATGCGTGATTTGCACAAGTTGGTCATGGAGAAATTTCAGGACCCAATTTATGTGATTGGTTATGCGGTGGCGATGGTGTTGATGGGGCTGCATTTGAGTCATGCCTTGTGGAGCGCGTGTCAATCCCTCGGCATTTATCACCCGCGTTATACACCGGTTCTTTATTCTGGCGGACGGTTGTTGGCCTTTTTGGTATCTGCCGGATTTTTTGTTATTCCCGTGTGGATATATTTCATGGGAGGTTCCCAATGAATTTAGATGCAAGAATACCGGATGGTCCGATACAAGAAAAATGGGATCGTTTTAAAAATGATTTGAGGCTGGTGAACCCGGCGAATAAACGCAAACACACGGTGTTGGTGGTGGGCACGGGGCTTGCGGGTGCGTCGGCTGCGGCTTCGTTGGCCGAAATGGGTTATAATGTGAAGAGTTTTTGTATTCAAGACTCTCCACGTCGCGCACACAGTATTGCGGCACAAGGTGGCATTAATGCGGCGAAGAATTATACCAATGACGGCGACAGTGTGTGGCGGTTGTTTTACGATACAGTAAAGGGTGGCGATTATCGCTCACGCGAAGCCAACGTGTATCGGTTGGCGCAGTTGAGTACTGATATTATTGATCAGTGTGTGGCCCAGGGTGTGCCTTTTGCGCGTGAATATGGTGGTTTGTTGGCCAATCGATCCTTTGGTGGGGCACAAGTATCGCGCACATTTTATGCACGCGGGCAAACCGGTCAGCAACTGTTATTGGGTGCTTACAGCGCACTGATGCGCCAGGTGGATGCTGGGCAGGTTGAATTGCACACGCGATTTGAGTTGCAAGATTTGGTGACGGTTGATGGGCGCGCACGGGGTATTGTGGGGCGCAATTTGGTGACCGGAGAAATTGAGCGGTATGCCGGTGATATGGTGATTTTGGCCACGGGTGGGTATGGTGCGGTGTATTTTTTGTCGACGAATGCGGTGAACAGCAATGTGACGGCCGCTTGGCGATGCCACAAACGGGGGGCATATTTTGCCAACCCGTGTTATACCCAAATTCATCCCACGTGCATTCCGGTATCGGGTGATCATCAGTCGAAGTTGACGTTGATGAGTGAGAGTTTGCGCAATGACGCGCGTGTGTGGGTGCCGACCGTAAAAGGTGACAAAAGATCTCCAAACCAAATTCCGGAAGCAGAGCGGGATTATTATCTGGAACGCAAATATCCAAGCTTTGGCAATTTGGTGCCCCGCGATGTGGCATCGCGCAATGCAAAGGATGTGTGTGACGAAGGACGGGGTGTGGGTAAAACGGGCTTGTCGGTCTATTTGGATTTTACAGATGCCACCAACCGTTTGGGCCATGATGAAATTGCGGCTCGGTATGGCAACTTGTTTGATATGTATGATCGCATTACAGGTGAAAACCCCTACGAACAGCCGATGCGCATTTATCCTGCGGTTCACTACACGATGGGTGGCTTGTGGGTTGATTATCATTTGCAAAGTACCATTCCGGGTTTGTTTGTGTTGGGCGAGGCCAATTTTTCGGATCACGGTGCAAACCGTTTGGGTGCCAGTGCCCTGATGCAAGGTTTGTGTGACGGATATTTTGTCGCGCCTTATACTGTGGGTGATTATTTGGCCAGTGCGCGGTTGGCAGATGTGGATACAAACCACGCGGCATTTGCTGATGTAGAGCGTGATGTACGGGGCGGGATTGATAAGTTGTTGGGCGTGCAGGGTGACAAAACGCCTATGGAATTTCACCGTGAGTTGGGCAAGATTATGTGGGATAAGGTGGGGATGGCGCGCAATGACACAGGGTTGAAAGAAGCTTTGCAAGAGATTCCAAAACTACGCGAAGAATTTTGGCAGCATGTCAAGGTGCCAGGCAGTGGGTCTCATTTTAATAAGAATTTGGAAATTGCAGGTCGTGTTGCCGACTTTTTTGAATTGGGTGAGCTGATGGCGCGTGATGCGTTAGATCGAAGCGAATCTTGTGGCGGGCATTTTCGAGCAGAAAGCCAAACACCTGAGGGTGAAGCGCTGCGCAAAGATGACGAATTTTCGCACGTGGCTGCGTGGGAATATGGCGGGAATGAGGGTCCTACACTGCACAAGGAATTGTTGGCATTTGAAAATGTGAAGTTGACACAGAGAAGTTATAAATAAACTTTTGGTGGTGTATCCTGATTGTGTGAGGATGAAATCATGGCCGATACGATGACGTTAAATTTGTTGGTGTGGCGACAGGCAGGTTCTGATGGGCCGGGTAAGTTGGTGCCTTATAAGGCCGAAGACGTTTCGCCCGATATGTCGTTTTTGGAGATGTTGGATGTGGTGAATCAAGGGCTGATCAAACAGGGGGAAGACCCGGTTGAGTTTGACAGCGATTGTCGCGAGGGCATTTGTGGGATGTGCAGCTTGGTGATCAATGGGATTCCGCACGGCCCAGAGCGCACGACGGCTACGTGTCAGTTGCATATGCGGCATTTTAAAGATGGTGATACCATTACCGTTGAGCCGTGGAAGGCCAAGGCCTTTCCCGTGGTGCGTGATTTGGTGGTGGATCGGGGTGCATTTGATCGCATTATTCAGGCGGGTGGATATATTTCTGTGCGCACAGGCAGTGCGGTAGATGCCAATGCGTTGCCCATATCAAAAGAAGATGCAGATGTGGCTTTTGATGCGGCCACGTGTATTGGCTGTGGCGCGTGTGTTGCGGCTTGCCCAAATGCGTCGGCATCGCTGTTTACGGGTGCGAAGATTGCGCAGTTTGCGCGTTTGCCTCAGGGGCAGCCGGAGCGCGATATGCGTGTGTTGCGGATGGTTGGGCAGATGGATGCGGAGGATTTTGGCGCGTGTTCGAATCATGGAGAATGTGAGGCAGTGTGCCCGAAGGATATTTCGATTGGGACGATTGCGGTGATGAAGCGGGATTATATTAAGGCGATGATTCGTCAGGTGTAGGTGCCTTCGGCGACCTACTTTCTTTATGCGGCCAAAGAAAGTAGGCAAAGAAAGCCGCCCCTGCGGGGGGCTTTAATTTTCTTCAGTGGTTATTACTGGCTTAGGCCACCCTTACCTGCCCGCGCAGTTCCCACACCCTGCCTCGTGTTCCACACGCCCCTCACGTCCCCCAACACCACCCACCAACTGCACAACGGCCCACACCACCGGGAGATCGTATTCCGTATTTTGGCTTTCCCCCATCACCGGGAGCGATGTTGGGGGTTGGGGAGATGGATCATTTGCAAAATGAAACGCCCGTTTTCTAAAAAAGAAAGCGGGCGTTTTAGATTTTGTAGGGGATTTAGACTAGGCCGAGGTCTTCGTAAACAGCGCTGTGGAGGGCGCGGGCGCGTTGGTTGTGTTTGAGTT
>JBLHJX010000308.1:0-6392 GCA_047619225.1 Candidatus Latescibacterota bacterium | reverse complement strand
TCGAAACTTCCAATCGGGTTCTGCGCTGATTGGCCAAATCTTTGGCTTCCATACTGCTCGAAACATCTAAAGCCAGAACAATATCAATGCCCTGGCTCAAAATCTCACGGCCTTCTCGCCCCGATTGCGGGCGGGCCAGCGCCAAAATCAACAACAGAAGGCCCAAACACCTAAAAACCATCAAACAGTGCCGAAACTTTAAAGACAAAGAGGGGCCAATGCGTTTAAATGTCGCAATGCCTGAAAAACGAATGCGCCCCCGTTTTTGCCGCTCCTGATGAATATAGCGATAAACCAAGACAGGAATCACCACCACAAGAACCAACCACTCAGGGTCTTGAAACCGCATCATGATGGCACACCTCGTGTTTTGGTTATGACGTCTTCACGAGTAGGGAGAATCAATACTTTCAAAATAGCTTCAACCGTTGGCATAGCTTCATCAACAACACCAGATGTCGGCGTAAATTTCGCAAATTTAACCATATCTGCCTGTGTTAAAAACCCTTCAACCCGCCGAACAAATTCAACTTCTGATCCATCCGCACGCAGATCGCGCGCAATTTCAAATGTGGTTTCTTCTATTGCTCGAACAGGAGTTTTGGCCTCCAAACACCGACGTAAAATATCTGATAACAACGAATAATACTGTTTGTATTGGCCCTTCTCAACCAAGCCCATCTTCTGTATTCCCCCCAACTCGGCCATCCAATTAATAGGTGGAGCCGGTGGAACAATTTTTACTCGCTTTTTGCGTTTGCGCCACCACCACACCCCAATAGCAATCAGCCCCATCAGTCCAAAGAAAGTCAACCATGCCCACAATGGCACCTTCGCTTTAATCTGAACGGGCGGTTTCACATCCCGAATATCTGTTTCACCCGCCGGCCTTACACTTTGAATGGTCACAGGGATGTTACGCGAGGCAACACGCCCAGAGTCGCCATTGACCAATACATAACGCAAAGTAACAGCCGGGATTTGAAAATTACCCACCTGAAAAATTGTCATAACCACATCGGTAGTCTCTTGCACACGTCCGCCGCCTTGCGTCTCGGTTTGTACAGGGCGCTTTTCCACAATCTCAAACGGTGAAGGAAAAGCATCGTCCCATTCAAATGTGGCAACGTCACCTACACCACGCACCAAACGCATACGAAAAACAATGGGGTCACCGATGGTAATGGTATCTCGGTTGACCCCTGCACGAAAATCAACTGCGGCTTCAACCGGAAGGATGCCATAAAGCGATCCGATCCACACCGTCAGAAAAATCCAAAACATTCTTTTCATCACGCCCTATTTTACTCCCAATTGTATTCCCGGTGTAGGCGCTTCCCCCACAGGCAAGCGCAATCCCGACATCACGCCTGTATCAAATGCAAACACTTCGTCAGACCCATTCACCTTCCCATACCAACCATCTAAATGTCTACCGATAAGAACCTCACGCACTAACTTGTCATCGTGCCACAACGAAACGGTTAAAACTGGTTTAGCCAAACCATAGTCAGACAAATTTTCTACCCGCCCCACAAAGTCAGCAACCTCCATCGTATAAACCTTATCAATCCAACGATCCACAAAAACTTCTTTGCCAACATAACTAAGTGGCTGTTTCACTATCCAGCTATCACCTTCTAACACACATGCAACTGTGCTGTCTATATATGCCAACTGAATGCGATCAATGCCATTGCGGTCAAATTCAAAAACCCGCTTATATCGAACATCCGACAAATCAATTTTCAGAAAATCTGTAACGAATGTTTCAATCAAAAAGACATAAGGCCGCTCTGAGTTATAAGCATAAAACGAACGAGACCGAGCATCCTCAATATTTTTCCCCAAAGTAAGGGTTCGAGTCTCGCCATCTTTGTATGTCACAACAAATTCATACTGTGGTGTATCAAATCCATATTTTGAAGGATCGTCAAACGTTTCAGCAACCACTTCCACTATGAGTTCAGAGCGCACGGTGCCCAAAATGTTATTGATTTCAGCCCCATCCCCCACATAGTTCCCCGGTTGAACAATTTGCCACGTAAATCCGTTTCGAACCATCTCAAATGTCTGCCCACTATGTTTCAAAACAATCTGCTGAACCTGATCCAAATCAAAGGGCAAAACATGTTGATCCCGTATATCCATCAACTTAACGCCAAACCGATTTCGGTTGGACCGCTGAGTCAAAACAATATTATTGCTCCCAGACCAAGTCAAATAAGCCGCACGCCCCACGGGGTTGTCATCTCCAAAAAGCAACCAAATATCTTCACCAGATTGATCTTCAAAGCGCAATTCTACATGCGGGGGCGCCAGCCCAAAAGTAGCCAAATCTGTTTTGCCATATGTCTCTGCATCAACAACCACACGCCCACGCTCGACCGCTCTTGCAGTGGTCACCATAGACTCAAATACGTCCCAATCTCCAGCCGTTTCAACAGGTTCGACAATATGCCATTCATTGCCACGTTTTTCGGCAACAAATCTACCGTGTTGATTGACAATCGTAAACTTTGCAACCGTCTGGCGCGCAACATTCAAAAATTCTTTTTCGGCCGCAGACACTTTTTGCTCTGCATCCATCCGTGGGCGTTCGTAAAACATCACAAACCCAACCAAGAGCAACAACAAAACCGCAAGCAAGCCTGTTACTTTAATGTTCATATTCAGCTCTTTATGCAAAATGAAAAAAGAACCCACCCGTGATGACGACTATCGCCTTCGCCACCACACGACAAGACCTGCAAAAATGGGCAAAGCCGGTAAGACCAACCAAGACACCCACCGAATCCAAAATTCGTCACCCGGTGCCAATTCCAATGGCCTAAAATGAGCAACTTTGGGTCGAATGGTGATACGGTCTCGTTCATTTAACAACCAACTCACAGAATTCATCAGCAAATCGCCATTGCCGGCGACATCGACAAATTGATTGCTCGCGAAATCAGAATCACCAAAGACCACAAGTCGTGCTCTTGGGCTGCGCCTGATATTCTCGGGCGTTTTAAAATTTAAAGGCCCTTCCACGGCCATAGACATCCAATGCGGTCCGGGTCGGTCGGCTCCCGAATTGTATTGGATCTCTTCAACACGCTTTTCTTTGAGCGCATTGAGGTTCGTTTCGCTCCAACTCCTTGGAGACGACATCGCCAAGGCCGAAATTTCGGCCCCAGGTAAAGAACCAACCTGTTCAAGAGATCTTGTCAATGGAAAGAAGGTCATCAGTCCCGAATGTTTATCCGTGATGGGATGTTTGCTATAATTTGCAGCCACAGGCACAGAAAAATCTGCACCGGGCAACACATTGCTCTTATCGACAATAAAGTCATTCCGCAGGCCTATCGACCATTTCGATAACACGGGCGCCAACCCAGTATCAATTAATGGATCCAACATGAACAAAGCCGCACCACTCTCATTCAAGTATTCCGAGATGGCATCAATTTCTGCGGGCAACAATGCATTCTTGGGCCCAGCCACAACCAACAAAGCGCAATCACGTGGTACCTTTTCCACTTGAGCCAATACCAAAGGTGGGCGCACTTCATTATTGTTTTCCAACAGCAACTGCTTCACCCGTTTAAAACCCTTTTCACTCTGATCATCTACATTGGCCTCATTGTGCCCACCCAAAAAGTAAATCACCTGACGAGCGTCAGTGGTCACCCGAGAAATGCCATTGGTCAATGCTTTTTCAGTGCCCTCTGTAATGCGTTCTTCTTTTTGGCCAAATTCAATGACAGAGGTGCCATAATTGCTCACTTTGTATCTTTTGGCTTCAAGGGGCTCTTTGTCGGGGTCAACAATTCGAAACGAAAAATGTTTGGAATGGTATACATATTGTTCCAACAAACGCTCGAAATCAGCACGCTCAGCATCACGAAAAAAACTGATCACTGTCAACTCTTTATCTAAATTTTCAAGCAAAGAAATCGTTTTGTCCGACAGCGTATATAAACCCCGCTCGGTTAAGTCATATCGGGCTTGATACCGCGTGCTCAAAAAGTTGACGGCTGCCAAAAGCCCCAAAGCAAGCAAAACCGCACTGAGTGCATTTGAACCATACTTTAATGTTCGTCGATTAAACAAGCCCATTTCTTAAGCCCTCCATCTGTGAGACTCAAGCACATTAAGCGTCACAAACAGGAAAAATACGGTAGCGCTTAAGAAAAAGACTATGTCATGGGTATCGACCACGCCCTGGATCATATCTCGCGTGTGTTCAACCAAAGACAAAAATTTAAGCACAACAAACAAAATATCTCCAGCATATCGCGCGGCCCAATCAACCATCCATAACAAAATCAACATGAAAAATGACAACACAGCGGCAATAATCTGATTCTCGGTTAAAGACGAAGCCAAAATGCCCACGCTGATAAAGGTGGCACCCAATAGCAACACGGCCAAGGCCCCTGAGTAAACAGGCCCCCAATCTATTCGGGCATACATAGATAATATGCCCAAATAACCACAGGCCAAAAGTTCTATGAGAATATATAAAACATAACAGGCCAAAAACTTACCCATTAGAATTTGGGCAGATGTAATAGGGGATGTCATGAGCAGTTCATATGTGCCCCCGCGTTTTTCTTCTGCATAAAGGCGCATGGTTAACATGGGAATCACAATCATCCAAACAAAAGTCTGAAACTCAAAGAACGATTCGACAACAACATCATTCACATTCAATTTTGATTTTTGTTCATATTCTGCAAATTTCAAAAAAACACTCATATCGTGAAATTCAAGTACCTGATTGCGAAACACAAAACCCGTAAATAACAAAAAAACCCCGGCCATCACATACGCGACGGGAGATCCAAAATAAGACCGCATTTCTTTGCCAAAAATCGCCGCAACATTGCCCATTACACACCCTCCTCACGTGTGGTCAGCTCGTGAAAAATTTCCTCTAATGACAAATCCTCCCGGCGCATCTCCAACAATCCCATCCCCAGTTCCACCACCTTAGCGGAAAGTATGGGTCCCCAATCTCGATCGGTGGGGCAATCTATTAAGATGAGAGCTTCACCTTCCTTCATCTCAACAGACACATCTACAACATCGGGCAATTCTCCAAACCCCCGAGCCGCTTCAGGAGCATCTCCAGAAACCCGCACAGCAAATCGCGCGGTGGCTCGCATGTTGGTCATTAAGTTTGCCGGTGTATCCACTGCTTCAATTTTACCGTGGTTAATGATAACCACACGATCACAAGTCATTTCAACTTCGGGCAAGATGTGCGTGCTCAAAATAACCGTGCGCTCTTTGGCCAATTCTCGGATCAGATGCCGCACCTCAATAATCTGATTGGGGTCCAGCCCAGACGTGGGTTCGTCCATAATAATGACATCGGGGTTGTGAATAATGGCCTGCGCCAATCCCACCCGCTGACGATATCCCTTAGACAATTGCCCAATCAGTTGCCCTGCTCGGTCACTTAAACCACATTGCGCCATAACTTCAACAATACGATTGGCTTTTTCGGCTTTGGGCACACCCTTAATATTGGCCACAAAATCCAAATAAGCTTTTACATACATATCCCGATACAAAGGCGGAGATTCAGGCAAATAACCAATGCGTTTTTTGACCTCCAAAGGCTCGTCAAAAATGTCAAAACCTGCAATCCGAACCGTGCCCTCGCTGGCAGGCAAATAACAGGTCAGCACCCGCATGGTTGTGGTTTTGCCTGCCCCATTGGGGCCCAAAAAACCCACAATCTCGCCTTTGCCAACCTCAAACGAAACATTGTCTACGGCCGTAAATGAACCGTATCGTTTTGTCAAATGATCAACTTCAATCACAGCATTCTCCAATCAAAACAGGTGCTGTATTTACCGCCGGCTTCTCGATTATTGGTTATGCCCGTCTTTTGCGCATCCGCGTTTTAAAAAATCGCATCAAAGGTTCTGTATAAGACTCTTGCATGCCAATCTCAATTGTATCCACGCCTACTTTTCGGAACATCTGTGCCCGTTTTTCGGCACGATCAATGGCCATCTGTGAAAACAACCGACGAACCTCTGCATCTCCAAAATCGACCAAGATGCCCTCCCCCGTCTCGGCATCTTCAAGTTCCACAATGCCAATATTTGGCAGTTCCTCTTCCCGCGGATCAGACAAAGCAACAGCGATCAAATCGTGCCGTTTATTTGCAATGCGCAATGCTTTTTCATACCCGTCGGCCATAAAGTCAGAAACCAAAAATGCCACACTACGCCGCCGTGTAACACGGTTGAGATATTCCAATGCAGCCTCTACGCTGGTGCCTCGTCTTTTTGGGCGAAAATACAACAATTCTCGGATAACTCGAAGCACATGTTTCTTGCCTTTCTTAGGTGGAATAAACAATTCAACTTCATCCGTAAAAACGATCAGCC
>JBLHJX010000307.1:0-6397 GCA_047619225.1 Candidatus Latescibacterota bacterium | reverse complement strand
GCGCTTGTGCAGGCCGTGTATTTCGATGGCTTTGGCAATGAAAAAACCTGCGAGCAACATTAAGACATAGTTGTGACCGTAATTTGCCGCAACGGTTTTGGCATCAATGACATTCATGAGCGGAAACAACGCCAGCGGAACGAGGGCTGTTGCAAAGATGGGAATGGCTTCGGTCATCCACCAAGTTGCCATGAGCAAGGTGACGGCACCCGCCCGCATGGCTTCTGGACTCAGTCCGTTGGGGACTGGCAGAATGATCATGAGTAGAAAGAGAAAGATGCCGACAAAAAGGCCAACGGTTTGACGGGTCATAAAAATTCCTTTTGGGTTTGAACCGAGTGGGGTTATTATGAATGTCTATTATGCACAACTTTTAAATAAGATACAAGTCTTCTGAGGAGCCCTATGAAAATTACAGGTATCGAAACGTTGGTGTGTCATGCCCGAATGCGCAATTGGATTTTTGTGAAAGTGCTGACAGACCAAGATGGTTTGTGGGGGTGGGGTGAAGCCACTTTAGAATGGCACACGCGTTCGGTGGTGGGGGCCATTGAAGATATTTCGCAGCTTTTGATTGGCGAAGACCCACGCAGAATAGAGCATTTGTGGCAAATGATGTATCGACAACATTTTTGGCATGGCAATGGCATTGTGCGTTCAACGGCCATCAGCGGGATCGATATTGCCTTGTGGGATATATTGGGGAAGGTGCAGGGCGTGCCCTGTCATCAACTTTGGGGCGGGCCTGTGCGCGATTACATTCGCACATATTGCCACTTGGGTGGTGGGCAGATGGAGGTGTTTTACGAAACCCAACCCAAAGATGCAGGCCGTTTTGGAGAACTGGCCCAACAGGCTGTGGCCGATGGGTTTACGGCATTTAAATCTATGGCCGTGCCCCCCACGATGCCACTTGAGGGTTTGACACCCATTCATTATGCTGAGGCGTGCGTAAAGGAGATGCGAGATGCTGTGGGACCAGAAGTGGACATTATGGTCGACTGTCACGCACGACCCTCTCCACGTATGGGCATCCGATTTGCGAAAGCATTAGAACCTTATGGGTTGTATTTCTTTGAGGAGCCGTGTTGGCCTGAAACCATGGCAGACATCGCAGCCGTGCAAAACGCGGTCTCTACACCCGTTGCAACAGGTGAACGCTTGGTTTCTCAGCACGACTTCCGTGAGTTGTTTGAGTTGCGCGCGTGCAGTGTCATTCAGCCCGACATTACGCACTGCGGGGGCTTAAGTGAAGCGCGTCGTATCGCGGCTATGGCCGAGAGTTATCGGATTGCGATGGCTCCGCATAATCCACAAGGGCCTGTGAGTACTGCTGCGTCATTGGAGTTTGGGTTTGCAACGCCCTCGTATATCATTTGTGAATCGGTGCACTCTGACGTGCCTTGGCGCGATGATGTGGTGACTGAGAGTTATACCGTTGAAAAAGCTGGGCGCATTGTTCGGCCAAGTGACAAACCGGGTTTGGGCATTGAAATCAATGAAGCTGAGGTGGCCAAACACCCATTTGAACAGGAGTTGTTACAGCGTGTGTTTTATGCCGATGGCAGTGTGGGGGATTGGTAGAATGGTTGTGGGGCGTGAGATGTTCAGATTTTAACCTCTTGCCTCTTACCGGTTTTGTGACGTGATGCAAAATAATTACACTTTGGAGCGATTGTTGATCGCAATTTTTAGATGGGGTTTTTATGTCATTTGATTCGAGATTGCAACGGGATATTATGGGCCGGTTTGCCACGGGTGTCACGGTTGTGACTACGCGATGTAAAAATGGTGAGATTACAGGGATGACGGCGAATGCCGTGATGTCGCTGTCGCTTGACCCGCCCTTGGTGGTGGTGTCGGTAGATAAAACTGCGACGATGCATGATGCGTTGGCCGATGGACAGTGTTATGCCATCAACATTTTGGCGCGGGATCAAGAACATCTGTCGAATCGGTTTGCGACGCCGGGGCCAAAAGATTTTTCAGATGTAGATGTGACAGAAGCTGAATCTGGTGCGCCCCTTTTGGGAGGGACTTTGGGATACTTGGATTGCAAGTTGATCAATACATTTCCCGCAGGAGATCACGATATGTTTGTTGGAGAGATTTTGACAGGTCAATTGGGTGAAGGCGATCCTTTGCTCTATTTTGGTGGACAATACCGCAGTTTGAGTGAATAGTTAAATTTGGGGGAACGATTTCACCTCTCATGAGTTTAAATACGAATGGCGTTGTGTCTTATCCAATGAAGGAAGTGGGAGTATTCTTGAAAATAGTGTGCGTCTTTAGATGGTTGGGCAGGCCGGTATGCAGGCGGGAGGCAATAAGATGTTAAAGAGAATAGCGATACTGGTTGGATATGTCTGTGTGGTCTTTGGCTTGATCTCTATGCCTGTTTTGGCTGGTGTAACCAAAGATCTCAGCTTCTCAACTTCTTATAATAACAATGTTTTGCGCGATTCGAACAGCCAAGGTGATTACATCACACAGCTCAAAGGCTCTGTCGCGTGGGGTTATCGCAAGGAACGATCTCAAGCCCAGTTCTATTATTCGGGAACTGGGTATATGTTTGCTGAAATCGGGAGTCGTTCTTTTGCTTTGAATGGTGTGGGTGTCTCCTATGTGCGACAATTTGCGAATGCCAAACGCTTTCAGGCTGGTAGCTTTGCTTCTGTGCGTTTGGACAGAGCTGGGTCTGAAGCCTACGATAACTTGGGCTGGAAAAGTTATGTGGCTTTCAGAATGTACCTGCCCTATAGCATTGTATTGAATTCTGGATATACCGTTCAGTTGCGAAATTATTGGCATATGGACGCGAGGAACTATTCGGATCATACAGCCTCTTTGCAAATGAGTAAACTTCTCTCAACCCAGACTTTGGTTCGCGCCGACGCTGGTTATGGTCTTAAACACCATTCTGATTCAGAGGGGCAAATTGTTCTGGGACTTGAACTCAGTCAACCATTGGCACAAAATACAAGCTTGAGCACGCGTTTTGAGCGGCGCCTAAACACACATGCCAATGCATTTGGCCAAAATATTTTGGATCAAGACATTGATAAATTGAACAGCCGGTATGATTATAGTGGACAAGTATGGTCGGCCAAATTGACCCAACAACTGACCCATCGAAGACAATTGGTTATTGCTGGTGGGGTTGACGTGCGCCATTATCAAACACTCACTACCTTGGCTTGGCGAGGAGAGCCGCTGTTTGCCGATGAGTTGCGTAAGGACAAGAATCCTTACCTCTCTGTTGCATTTGAAACCCCACTTGGAAATCGGGTAAATGCACAATTTGTATATGACTTTGAAAGCAACAAATCAAACGATACATTTTTTCATTTTGGCAAGCGCAACAGTTTGTCCGTTGATTTGGGGCTCTCATTTTGATTTGAGTTAAAAGTATGTAACAAAGCGGTTTCGAGTTCAATCTCGTAGCCGTTTTTTTTTATGCTGTCAATTTCTGTTCGAGGGGTTAGATTGTTTGGCGAACGATAAGGACGTTCGCGGCACTGCGGAGGGTCGTATACTTGGGTATTTGTATACAAATTGAAAGGAAGTGACATGGGAAAGACAAGGGTTTCTGCAGAGGGTGAAAAAATCTTGATCAATGGCAAATTGGTCTACTCAGAAATTGAGGGAAGCAAGACCGAGGTGCACGGGTTGTTGATGAACGCGCGTTTTATACAGGGGATATTTGATGATGCAGCAGATCCTGGGCGGTTTGCACGGTGGGGGAAGAGTGAGTGGAACCCGATGGCAAATACGGATGGACTCATAGCAGCTTTGCCGGAATGGTACGGGTATGGTTTGCGTGCATTCACGACTGGATTTCAGGGGGGCGGGCCGTGTTTTACTGTGCCGAATCGGACGATTGACAACAATCCGTTTGGTGAAGAGGGTACAACATTGGATCCCCATTATGCTGAGCGAATGGACAAATTGATTCGAGGTGCCGATGCATTGGGCATGGTGGTGTTTGTGAGTTACTTTTACGGTGAGCAAACACGACGACTCAGAAATAGCAAAGCTGTTCGGCATGCAGTGACAACAGCTTCTCGGTTTTTGAAAGAAGGGGGTTATACCAATGTGATCATTGAAGTGGCCAATGAAATGAACATTGGTGCGTTTCAAGCCCACCCTATCATTCAAGAACCAGAAGGCATGTCTGCGTTGTTGGATTTGGCACGAGAAGAATCTGGAGGCATGTTGGTTGGGTGCAGTGGTGGGGGGGGATACAGAAACCAAGAAGTGGCCGAAGCCAGTGATATCCTTCTCATTCATGGCAATGGATGCACGCGACAACGGTATTACAATATGATTGAGGAAGTGCGAGGTTGGGGATTGAATAGGCCCATTGTGTGTAATGAAGATTCACAAGCGATCGGTCAACTCGAAGTAGCATATAAGACGCAAACCTCCTGGGGGTATTACAACAATATGACCAAGCAAGAGCCCCCTGCCGATTGGGGTGTGACTCAGGGTGAGGATGCCTTTTTTGCCTGGCGAATGGCCAAGGGGCTTGGCATTTCAGTTGATCCGATTGCTCAAGAGGATCAGTATCATCTGCAGGGCCTGGAGCCAAATTATTCGTATGGCGGTGAACGCTGGATTCGAATGGCGAGTTTGTATCCTGAGACCATTAATTATGTCGATTTTTACCGAGATGGAAAATTGGTTTACACGGCTTACGATGAATCTTTTATGATTAATTTTCAGACGAACTGGCGACAGGGTGGGGTGGATGTAAGTCTGGGGGATGGGGAATGGAAGGCTTTGGTACACTTGGTTGATGGCACAGTGATTGAAAAGTAGCCGAGTTGACGTACGCTGCTTTACCACCCAACGTCGTTGATTCGTTGATTCGTTGATTCGTATGGATCTTAGAGGTTATACTGTGGATGACAAATTGATTGCCAAGATTGAAGTTTTGGCACGAAAGAAGATGGCGGATTATCGACTCCCAGGGATTGCTCTGGGTATTGTGCGGGACGACAAATTGGCTTGGTTTGGTGGGTTTGGCAAGCAGGATTTGAGTAAATCAGACGCTCCTACTCAGGATTCTCTTGCACGGATCGCGTCTGTGACCAAGACATTTACAACAACAGCCATTTTGCAATTGCGTGATGAGGGAAAGCTTGATTTAGATGATCCTTTGACGCATCATATCCCAGAGTTTTCGTCGGTTAAAGTTCGGGCGGGAGACTTGTCTGAAGTAACCTTGCGCCGGTTGCTGACGCATCACTCGGGATTGATGACGGAGGCGCCTTTGCCAGGTTGGCAAGCTTTGGACTTTCCCTCACGCGAAGCCATCTTGGGCGCGCTCGGTGAAACAGAGATTGTCATTAACCAAGATTCTGCGTGGAAATATTCCAATTTGGCCTTTGGGTTATTGGGAGAAGTGATTCTTCGGGTTTCTCGGCAGGCATATGAAGACTATATCAAGAGCCAGATTCTGGACCCATTGGGTATGAACGACACTCTGTTTGATTTGGATGATGAATCAAAGACAAAGTTTCTCAAAGGCTATAATCCAGCGGTTTATCAAGACTACCCGGCAGAGGCATCCTACGCGCATTTGAATGGGTTGTCGGCAGCAGGGCAATTGCATTCGAGTGTGGCCGATTTGGCCAAATGGGTGGCATTTCAATTTTGTGAAGGCGGGGGTGAGCGTGGTGGGGCGCAAGTTTTGTCTGGTCACTCATTGGCCGAAATGCATCGCCCGCAATATATGCAACCCGATTGGGCATCTGGCCAGTGCTTGGGGTGGCGGGCAACACGGGTTGGTGATCATGTCTATTACAATCACGGAGGGGGCATTCACGGTTTTGCGACGCAGGTTTGGTTCAACGTGCCACGCAGGATCGGGGTTATTCAATTTATCAATATGTGGCCGCCTCCGGGAGGGCAAACGTTGGTGCAGGAAGTATCTGAACTGCTCTTAGATGATTCGGAGAAGAGCCCAAAGGGTTCAGCTTTGAAACTTTCGCCCGTGCCCTCACCATATATGGATCTGTTGGGCCTATATTGCGCAGAACCGGGCATTTGGGTCTCTGTAGAGTGGCGTGATGGACAATTGCAATTGGTCGTGCCAGCGGTACAAGCCTATTCACTTCACGCGCCGGCAGTCTTGTTGCCTGTTATAGACACAGATACATTTCGCGTGGTGGGTGGGCGTGGTGCCGGAGAGCGCGTTGTGTTTGAGCGTCTCAACGGGCAAGTAACACACTATGAATTAGGTGCATTTGTTTTCAAGAAGTTTACAGGAGGATAGCATATGAGCAGGTTTGATTTGATTGATCCGGTAAAACAATTTGCAGATTTGGTATTGGAAAAAGGACGCAATCTCTACCCTCACCTAGACAACCCCTTGATTGCTGATGGCATCGAT
>JBLHJX010000306.1:0-6447 GCA_047619225.1 Candidatus Latescibacterota bacterium | reverse complement strand
CATCTCACGCGCAATCGCATAGTTCGTAATCTCACTGCACTTGCGCCACTGTGTTCGCTCACCAAACGGGTCCCGTGCTTTTAAACGCTTCACCATCTCTTTAAAAACTTTAAACCCACGCTGATCGTCATCGTGCAACCCATAAAACCCCTGCCAATGGCTCACCATCACGGCTGGATCACCCGCATCAATCACCTCAGGCAATCGCCCCCCTTGCAAATCTGCCGTAATGTACTTGTCCACATCTGCTTCACCATAACCCGTCCACGACCCCGTCCAATCGGCAATACACGCAATCACCTCCCCCATTGCTTCACCGCGTTCAGGCTTGGGGTACCAAACCGGTGTCGGTACCGCTTCACCATTGTTGCGATTGACCCGTTTAAACAAATAGGGCGTCGGATTGCCCGTCACGCGCCGAACTGCATTTTCAGCACACTTGGCATAAAAATCCAACGGCGACCCAAATCCACCTGGGCTGGTCACACCCGCAGGTGTCAACCCCACATTATGCAAAATCTCACATGCCAATGCAATATAATTGGTCACCAATTCTTCTTGATCGGTTGGCAAATTATTCCAACCATATTGCTCCCACAAGTTAGGATCCACAGGTTTTAGCGTCTCCAAATCCACCACAAATGTATGCGTCATCATCTCGGGCGTAATATCGTAATTGGGCACAATCAACTCACGACACATGTGCAACCAACTCTCTTGCTGAGCTTTGGAAAACATCGGCAACCCATGATCAATTCGCCCCAACGCCGCGGGACAAGGCACCACACTAAACTTCCCTTTCACGCCGTTGTCCAAACAAAACTCTGCAAACGCGCGCGTAAACGACTCTGGGTGCACCACCGGTACATCTTCCCAGCGATGGGGTTCACCATTCACAAGCGTGCGATCACGCATAAAAAAATAGTTCAAATTAACCAACAGAGTCGAATCATCAAAAATGATCGACAATGGCACCCGATCCAACGCATGTCTGTTAATCTCTACTTTCATATCAAACCACGCTTGTTATAGATGAACAACAATATGTGATCCATTGCCTATAATCCATTGCCCTTACTTCGTGCCTCAAGATAAAACAAATCTACCCAACCCACAATCCCCAAAACTTGCACGCGGCAGATATCTTCCCTATCATAAAAAAACCCCAACAAAACATCCAGTGATAACGTACATCAAAAGAGGTCATTATGTCTGCACTTCGTGCACTTGTTTTAGGCTCTGGTTTTGCAGGTCAAGGTCATGCCATGGCTTTGCGTGATAACGGTGTCGAAATAGTTGGAATGGCCAGCCGTACCAAAACAGTCGTAGAACAAATCGCCTCCGATATGGACATTCCATACGCGACCACCCACTGGCAACAAGCACTGGTCGACCTCAAACCCGACATTGTTGCCGTAGGTACACCCGGCGGTGCCCATCTTGCCCCTGTACTCGCCGCGCTGGATCAAGGCTGTCACGTTTTGTGCGACAAACCACTGGCAACATCGGCTACTGACGCAAAAACCATGTATGTCAAAGCACGCGAAAAAGGCGTCAAAACCGCCTACGCAGCTTCCTTTCGATACCAACCCCACGCCTTGCTCGCAAAAGAACTCGTTGCCGAAGGTGTACTGGGTGAGCCCCAAGAAACCGAATGTGTGTCTCACTACAATCTCGATCCCCTTATTCCGTTTGGATGGTCTCACCGTATCGACCTCGGTGGCGGTCGCTTAAGCAATAACTTCACGCACAAATTATCGATCATCCTCCATGTACTCAACGGACAGATCACAGCCGTCAACGGCGAAACCCGCAATGACATGTATCGCGCACCCATTGTAGCAGGGGTTCACGACTTTCGAGAACGCGACAAATTTGCGCCCCAAAACCTTGAAGACCCCAACTTAAAGTGGGAAACCGTCAATTCAGAGTGGACGTACACCGTCATGGCACGCATCCAATCAGAATATGAACACCGCGCACCGATATCATCGGTCTTTAAACATGGCGGACTACAGCCCCGACTTGCCCCAGACTACGTGGCATTTTATGGCAGCACCGGAGCCATCTATATTGAAGGCGCTTATGCACAAGGCCCCCTCCACCTCACCCGCGATAAAAAAACGTGGGAACAAATTCCAGTGCCCAAACACATCACCGAATCGCTCCCACACATTCAAAACGACACCCAACGCAACTGGACACAACTGGCCAAAGAATTTGTCGCCCACATCAAAGGCGAACCCGATTCGGGCTATCAAACTTTTCGTGATGGCTGGCTCTTTCAAGAAGTCGTCGACGCCATTCGACGTGGCCAAGGTTGGGGAAACGTATCTCAGGATATTTAAATTGTCTCTAAACGCAAACACATCACGCAACCAATCTTTCTCTCCTCTTTCTCAAAGTGGAGACACAAAAGAGATATCCTATCATTACCAAATCTTCTTTCGTCGCCGACGGGGTGGCATGGGCATTCCCTACGACCTTGCCCGCACAGAACTCACCACCCTCTTCGCACCCTATGATTTACAAATAGACCACGAACATGTGCCCAAGCACCGCATGCGAATTACACTGGACATCTCACCCAAAGAGACCGCAAAACACGCTAAAAACTTGGCCTACACCGAGGCCATTCTGTCACAACACATAGAACCTTATCGCGGCTTAGAGATCACACCGATAGAACGTGGCCACTGGTATACAGGTTGGATACGTCAAGGCGACAACCAAATTTACCAAGAAGAAGTCTTCGTCCAAGACATCAAAACCCGTCGCCAAGAATCTCCTCATCACCAAACCTTTCAAACATATAAAGACGGTCAACCCACCGCCATCAAGGGACACCTCACACACCGTGCCCTCTCAGCAATCGACGCGCGTTTTCTCTTTAACATCGCACAACTCCAACCCAACGCCCGCGTCTTAGACCCCTTTGCCGGATTTGGCGGCATTATCCGCGAAGGGCAACGTCGCACCCTCACGGTCTTTGCATCAGATATCGATCCAACACTTTCAGTCGGTCTTCAAAGCTTAACCCCTCAAACATATACGCTTGCCGATGCGCGAACAATTCCCATCCACGCCCACACCTTCGACGCCATCATCACCGAACCCCCTTTTCATTCCAAACATCAACAAGCTGTCTTTGATGCCCTGCCCGAATTGATGCGCGTCCTCAAACCAAATGGCAAACTCATACTTCTCATTGCACAAGACATGTTATCGACCATTCAATCACAGTGCCATCAGCACAAACTCGACTTGACACACATCAGCACCATCCCACGCGATCATGGCTTGCGCTGTCCCGTGCTCATCATCCAATCCTTGACGAACTGAATTCCCGTGTCGTACATTGCATTCACGTTGCCATTTACAGTCAAAATAGAAAATTAAAAACGTGCCCAAAATCACAGACCATGTCCGTGGCCTCTTACTCGCCCTCGGTGGCATTTTTATTCTCAGCCCCGATGGTTTACTCATCAAACTCATCACAACCGATGATTGGACCTTGCTCTTTTGGCGGGGCCTGTTAACCAGCATCAGTCTTTTGTTTGCACTCATTTTTTTCTTTAAAAAACCCCTATATCCGGCATTTCAAAACTTGGGTAAAACAGGTTTGTTCGTTGCAACGATACAAGCCATGGGCACCGCCTTTTTTGTGTTGGCCATCATTCACACAACCGTCGCCAATACCCTCATTATTATTGGCGTCACCCCCTTATGGGCCGCCATTTACAGTCGCATCTTTCTCAAAGAGCACATCCATCTGCGAACGTACTTAGCCATCCCTGCCGCATTATTGGGCATTTACATCACCACCAACGTCGAAATCGAGACCAATATAGGCGACCTCTATGCCCTTTGTGCCACCTTGTTTATTGCGGCTCAAGGTGTCATCGTTCGCTCCGCCAAAACCGTAGACCTCACCCCGAGTTTGGTCATAGGTGGGCTCATCATTGCCCTTGTGGCATGGCCCAATGCACACCCACTTGCCATTACACAGTCAGACCTCCTTTATCTGGGCATTTTGGGCGTCATCGTTTTGCCCGCGTCATACATCTTACTCATTGCGGCCCCAAGATATATTCCGGCACCCGAAGTCAATCTCATCATGTTGCTCGAAATTGTATTGGGCTCTCTCTGGGTATGGGTCTTCTTAGCCAAACAGCCTACACAACAAGCCTTCATTGGCGGCGGTATTGTCATCATTACCCTCGCCATCCACACGTATTTGGGTTTTCGAGCCAACAAAACAACCTAAGTCAACTTCCTATCGTCTGATTTTTTTTATGAGGTGTCACCATGTCTGAATACGCTCCCATCGTCAACGCCGCAGAACATGCCTGGGTCATCAACGACCCACAATTTCCCATCATACCCGAAATTTCGGTCTGCCCCAATGGCGACCCCAAAAGTGACTATTCGGGTGAACATTTGCTCGCCGAAATGAAAGTTCACGGCATCGACAAAACGGTCATCTCTCACGTTTGTTATTACGGGCGCAAAAATGACTACACCATCCACTGTGTCAAAACCTACCCCGACAAACTGGCGGGTTTTGGTCTGCTCGTTGGTCATCGCCTCTACGCACCCAATGACCCAGAAAACCCATCGCGTCTTGAAAAACTGATGGTTGAAGATGGCCTCGCAGGTCTCCGTATCAGCCCCATATACGACCGAGACATCGTCTGGTTCAATGATCCAGTTGTCTATCCCCTCTGGGAAAAAGCCCAAACCCTCAACGCCACCTTTAACATCTTTCTCGCGCCCCAGCAAATTTCTCAAGTCGCCGACATGGCCGAACGTTTCCCCGGCGTCAACATCGTCATCGACCACATGGCCATGATCGACATCACACGCCCCGACAGTGAAGGCATCGATCCCCTTTGCAATTTGGCCAAACATCCCAACGTCTATGCCCGTACCTCACTCCATAATCCATCACAAGAACAAATGCCCTATCGCGATGTTTGGCCCTATCTTCACCGCCTCTACGACGCCTTTGGACCGCAGCGATTAATCTATGCCAACTTTTTTGAATTTCTCATCATGAAAGACATGATCCCCTTCTTCACCGAAGAAGACAAAGTATGGATACTCGGAAAAGCGGCAGACCAGTTGTATTTTAACAAAAGCTAAACCATTCTTGTCACGACCACCCAAAACCTTTACCTTTTCACTATGAGTCCAACAGTTTTCCGCTATAAAGGCTACCGCTTCTTTTTCTTCTCTCGTGAAGAACCAAGAATGCATGTTCATGTCCTATCGGGTGATGGTGAAGCCAAGTTTTGGATAGAACCTGAAATTGGCCTCGCCAACAATTATGGCTTGACTCAAAAAGAGTTACGAGAACTTAAAAAAATCGTACAGGAGAGACGTGATGAAATCGAGCAAACTTGGAGAGAACATTTCCCAACCTGAAGTGTTAAATATTTCTCAACATGGATTTTGGATTTATGTGAACAAAGAAGAACATTTCCTTCCTTTTGAAAATTTCCCTTGGTTTCGAGATGCCAATATCGCAACTATTTTAAATGTCCAGTTTTATCATGGCCATCACCTCTATTGGCCAGACCTCGATGTAGATTTAGAACTGGAATCCATCAAATCACCCGAAAAATATCCACTCATGTACAAATAATCACATACCTAAAAAAGGATCCTCATGTCCCTTGGAAAAATCTGGCCCTCAGAAATCACCGAATTTGAAGATGTGGATTCAGGTGCCAAAGTCAAACAACTCACACAGCATCGTGCACACTCCCACCATTTCTATTTCACCAACTCGGGCTGGTATGCCAACAACAGCAAACTGCTCATCTCGTCAGACCGCAACAACGCCACCAACCTATACGGCTTAGATCTCCAAACAGGTGACTTGCAGCAAGTCACAGACTTAGAACCCATTCCTCTGCCCCGCGAAGTTGAATTTCTCCGCGCCTGTATCAACCCCACCAAAGACGAAACCTATTTTTGGTATGGCCTCGACCTGGTCGCCCTCGACCTCACCAGCTTACAAAGCCGCGTCCTATACAAAATGGAAGAAGGTTGGGACGTCTCAATGATCAACTGCGCCGCAGACGGTGCCCATGTCTACGCCAGCATTTCAGAAGACATGTCCGATCGTTTTCGCGTGGATTACCTCAGAGGATATGTCGGGTTTGCAGAAACCTGGGCAGCCATGCCACAGAGTAAAATCATCAAAGTGGCCACAGATGGTTCAGGTGGAGGATCGGTATTTGAAGAGAAATACTGGATCGGTCATGTCAACACATCCCCCACAAATGCCAACATCCTCACCTTCTGTCACGAAGGCCCCTGGCACAAAGTGGACAACCGCATCTGGGGTTTTGATGTCTCAACAGGTAAAGCTTGGAAAATTAGAGCACCCAAAAGCGGAGAAAATGTCGGTCACGAATATTGGTATGCCGATGGTGAGCG
>JBLHJX010000305.1:0-6450 GCA_047619225.1 Candidatus Latescibacterota bacterium | reverse complement strand
TTGCTGATGAGGTTGAGTTCATCACCCCCCATAGGGCCATGTTCGGTATCCCAAACCCGACCTGTTGTGGGATGAACGGCCAATCCTTGTGGGTTGCGGTGGCCGTAAGAATAGATGGTTTTAAGTGCGCCTTCTTGATTGTAGAAGGGGTTGTCTGTGGGGACTTTGCCATCTGTGTGTATGCGGTGAATTTTGCCATTGGGCCGGCTGAGGTCTTGTGCTTGTTTGCCCGCTCCGCGATCGCCAATAGAAAAGTAGAGGTATCCTTGTGGGTCAAAGACAATGCGACTGCCATAATGATGGCGGGTGGTGCGATAGGTTTCGTGAGGGGCTTCATAAATAGTTTGTTCATCAACCCACGTATTGTCTTTGATGTGACCGCGCACGATGCGGGTCATGGCAGGGCCTCGTCGCTCCTCTCCTTGTGCTTCTCTCAGGAGATGGCTGTAGGAGAGATAAATCCAGCCATTTTGTGCATAGTTTGGGTCAATGGCCACATCCATGAGGCCGCCTTGGCCTTCGTGAATGACTTTGGGGGTACCAGAGATCGGGTCGGGTTGGAGTTGGCCATTTGTGACCAAGCGAAGTCGACCGGGTCGTTCGGTGATGAGGGCTTGGTTTGCATCAATAAAATCGATGGCCCAAGGAATTTGTAACCCTTCGGCAAATATGTCTAATGCGATCTCATAATCTTGTGAGAGCAATTGATCGGGTAAAGGAAGGGGTTCTGGGTGGGCTTTTTTTGCTTCTTCTTTGAGATATGTGACAATTGCTTTGATTTGATCGTCTGTTAACAGGTCTTTAAAAGCGGGCATGCCCACATGTGTGATGCCATGTTTGATGTTTCTAAACTGACTGCTGCCATGATTCCAAATGCCTGTGGTCAAACTCTTGGCGTTGCCACCTTGGAGTTGTGCGCCATGGCATTGACCACAATATTGCACGTATTGTTGTTGTGCTTCCGATGTATCTTGGGCAAAAGATGAACCATAGGTCAAAAGCAAACAAAAAAATAGATAACACATTTTTTTCATGAAGTTCTCCTGGTAGGGTTGGATAGATTGTTGTTTTGGAAGTTGCAAACATACAATGTGGAATGCAGATCGTCAATGGATAAGGTGTGTTTTAATCGACTGGTTTCACAATTTCGATCATGACTTTGGCCACACCTGCTTCGATCATTTCAAGCTCTCTTGCCGCGCCCAATGACAAGTCGAGAATGCGGCCCTCTACAAAGGGTCCGCGATCGTTGACTTTGAGGGTGACCGATTTGCCATTGCCAAGGTGCGTCACACGAATGATGGTGCCCAAGGGCAGTTCGCGATGTGCTGCAGATAGGCCGTTCATGTCAAAGATTTCACCATTTGCGGTCTGGCGCCCGTGAAACTTATGGGCATAATAAGAGGAGTAACCGATTTGGTGGGGTTTGCTTTGTATGCGTGTGAGGTCTATTGGGAGATCCGATATGGTAATTGGCTTGTCTTTTTTTTCTTCGGATGACTTGGGTTTCCTAGACTTGGGTTTCTCAGATTTTGGTTTGGGTTTCTCGGCGGGTTTTTGTGTAACGGGTTTGGTTGTGTAGCGTGGATGTGAAACACAGCTTGAGAGTGCGAGCAAGGTACATAACAAGAATGTATATCTCACGAGACGATTAATGGGCTTGGGGGGGTTGGAGGCTGCCGATGAGTTCTGAAAGACTCGCCATCCCATTTGTTTTACAGTAGTCAGCAATGCCATCAATGACCTCTAACGCAGCGCCGGGATGGACAAAGGTGGCTGTGCCAACCTGAACGGCAGATGCGCCAATGATGAGAAATTCGAGTGCGTCACGTGCTGTGGTTATGCCGCCCATGCCAATGACGGGTATGGAGACACTGTTAACTACTTTCCACGTGAGGGCAAGGGCAACGGGTTTGATTGCTGGGCCCGAGAGGCCACCCGTGATATTGCCCAATATGGGACGCCGTGTGTTGATGTCTATGGCCATGCCGAGTAAGGTGTTGATGAGGGCGATGCCATCGGCGCCCCCATCTTCAACGGCTTTGGCAATGGCGGTGATGTCGGTTACGTTGGGTGTGAGTTTTACAATGATGGGTAGCTGGGATACGGCTTTGACTGCTTTTGTGACGGCGTGCGCACTGGTCTCAGAGCACCCAAAGAGCATACCGCCGTCTTTCATGTTGGGAGACGAGATGTTGATTTCAAGTGCATCTACGCCCTCTAAGTCATTGAACCGCCGAGCCATTTCGGCAAATTCTTCATCGGATGTGCCAGCAATACTCACGACGCGACATGTATTTAAAGCTGCCAGAGGGGGCACTTTTTCGGCAATAAACCCATCGATGCCGGGGTTGGTGAGTCCAATAGAATTGAGCATGCCCGACGGGGTTTCGGCGGTGCGTGGGGGTGGGTTGCCCGCACGTGGGTGAAACGTGATGGTTTTGGTGACAATGCCGCCGAGTTGGCTCAAATCAAAGAGCGAGGCGTATTCTGCGCCGTGGCCAAATGTGCCCGAGGCCATCATGACAGGGTTTCGAATGGTTAAATCATTGGTGATTTTTGTAGATAAATCAAGTTCGTTATTTGTTTCTGTCATTTGTTTTCCTAAGGGGTGCTTTACCAAACAATTGCATGGGCGTCTACAACGGGGCCTTCTAAGCAGGCTCTGCGGTAGCGTCTGTCGTCGGTTTCAAACGCTTTATATTCAACCACACAGCCTACACATGCGCCAAAACCACAGGCCATGTGATTTTCAAGTGATGCGTAACACGGTACACCACTTTGGGCAGCAATGGCTGCTACGCGTGCCATCATAGGGTGTGGGCCGCAGGTGAGAATGGTGGTGTCGTTGGGTATGATGTGGTCCTTCATGAGTTCGGTGACAAAACCTTTATACCCTAAGCTGCCGTCGTCGGTTGCAAGGTGGCGCGTGAGGTCTTGGGGTAAGAGCGCGTCCATATTGGGCATGCGGGTGCTGTTTGCTGCGCCCATGAGATATACCATGTCGGATCGGCGGTTGGGGTGTTGCCACGCCAAGAACGCCAAGGGTACCAAACCCACACCGCCCGCAACGAGTAAGATGCGTTTTTGTTGCGGGGGATTAAAGGCTTGTCCGAGGGGACCACTGATGTTTAAGGTGTCGCCAATTTTGGCGTTTTGCATTCTCCCAGTGCCTGGGCCTATGACATCGTAGATGATGTCGAAGGTGTTGCCTTCTACGCGTAGTGCACTAAATGGTCTGCGCAAAAAGGGCGATAAACCTGGGTCTGTGAGAATTTGAACAAATTGAGCCGGTTGGATCGCTTGGGCTATTTGTGGTGATTCAAGGCGCATGAGATAAACGCCTTGAGAAACCGGTTCATTGCGCACGACTGTGGCAGATTCTTGGGTAAAGTTGGGAATGTCAGGCATGAATTGAGCTTTCGGCTTTGTTAGTTTGGCGGTTCAAAGACAATCGGGAGTTCTATCCAAACACTGTGTGGTTGATTGGCTTTTTGAGCAGGGCGAAACCGATATTTGACAGCAGATAAAATGGCCGGACCGTGAAAGGCTTTGGGACCGCTTACGGGTTCGGCTTTTTTAACCGTGCCATCACTGGAAACGAGCAAGCGTACTACAACGGTAATGGGACGTCCCGTATTTTTTTCAGATTCGGGATATTGGGGGGGGCGTGAGGTGACCAATTCGGGAGGTTCGTCTGCCTCTTTAAGGTCTATGACATCAAGTTCTGCGGGATTGATAGGTGATTGGAAACCCGTTTGTTTGGGTGATGTTTGGGTGGTGTCTTGTGGTGCTGTTTGCGTTGAATCTTGAGACGCCACCTCGGTGGAATCTTGAGGGGTTTCTTTTGGTTTGGGCGGTGTGAGAAAATCACCTGAGAGCTTTTCGTCGGCAATTTCTGCAAAGCGTGTGAGTGGATAATCATCTTTAACCTGCTGATAAGTATCTCTGGCTTCGTCCAATTGATCTAAGTCATTTTCATAAGCCCAAGCCACAGCAAAGAGCGCTTGTGGTGCAAGTTGGCTTTTGGGATATTCGGTGGCTATCTGTTGCAAGAGGGGCATGTAGTCACTTGGAGGTAAGCCCTCGCGTTTGAGGTCTTCGGCTTCCATAAACTGTGCTTCTGCAAGTGCATCATCTGTGCCGTTGTACTGAATGCGTTTGCGTGCATCCAGCGCGTAAGGTGTGTTGGGGTGTTCGTCAATAAGTTTTTGGAAGGTTGCATGTGCGGCGGTGTCGTTTTTTAAACTGTCGGCATAAATAAGACCAATGGCATAGAGGGCTTTTGGTGCAAAAGAGGTGGTGTCTGCCAACGTAAGTGCTTTTTGATAGATGGCCAATGCCGAGTCGGTTTCTCCCAAACTGAAGAGATAGAGTTCTGCCAAGTTCAAGAGTGGGACAATGGCTTTTTGTGGGTCTTTGGCATCATCGGCCTGGGTGCGATAGCGTTCCAATAACATCAGGTCTTTGCTTCGTTGGAGTGCTGCTTGGCCTGCATCTGACTGGCGGTTTTCTTTGCTTGCATTTTTAAAATGATCTTCGGCCGTTTTGAGATCTTTGTGTACCAATTGACTGATGAGACCCATTCTATAATAGGCTTCTGCACTGTATTTGCTGCGCGGATACTTTTGGACAATACTTTGATACTTATCTTCAGAGATGTCATACTGTTCTTGGAGGCGAAACACATTGGCTTGCTTGAGTTGGGTTTCGGCTTCGTAAATGCGCAGCCGCTTGATTTTTAGGATGTTGTTATAGGCATCCAATGCCTCGTCTAATTTGTTCTGTTCTTCAAGAACGGTACCTATTTGGGCGCGTGTTTTAAAATTGATGTCGGACGCGGGTTTGGACTTGAGCACGTTTTGATAGGCTTGTATGGCATCCTCAGGGCGCCCCAATTTATACAGACTGTTGCCAATGCCCTGCCAAGCTTGGGCAAGCAGTTTGTGTTTTTTGCCCAATTGCTCAATGAGACTTTGGTAAGATTCAATGGCCGATTCGTAATTTTGAGATTCGGCTTCCATTTCTGCCATGGCCAAATTGGCCAATCCAAACAATTCGGGTTCTTCTTTTTCGTCGATGTATGAAAACGAAAATCGGGCTTCTTCTGTGCGGTTTAATGCCCACAGGGTGAGTCCTTGCCAATAAATGGCTTGGGGAACCAAGCCACTGTTTGGAAAGTTTTCTTGGATCTCTTGGTATTTGGTCAGCGCGTCGGTGTATTCTTCGCGCCAATAGAATGATTTTCCAATGAGAAGCAGCGCATCATCGACCCACTTGCTCTTGGGGTAAAGTTCAAGCACCGCGGATGCTTTGACAAGTACGCGCTTGTAAAGTTCTCGATACACCGCAGGTGTTAAGCGACTGCCAGGTGTTTCAGACTCTTTGCGTATTTGCTCGGCCTTTTGATAACTGTCTTTGGCGTTGAAAAAGGTGTTGTAGTACACACTTTTACATGATGTGAACGCAAGGGTACAAATCAAGAGTATGAAACAATGGCGGAAATTGGGCATCGTTAAGGTTTATCCAGGAATGGCTTTGGTAGACGATGGACGGCAGGCGACAGCGTTTTTTTGCAGTTCGTCGTCCATCGTCGTATCTTTATTGTGCGTGATATTCTTGTAAGGATCGAATGCTGATTTTGCTGTTGCGTTTGAGTGATGTGATGCCTTCAACCGCGGCAATTGCACCGGCCAATGTGGTGGTATAAGGCAAGCCATATTGGATGGCTGCGCGACGAATTTCTGGATCAGCTGCTTGGGATTGTTCACCTGCGGGTGTATTGATCATAATCGCAATGTCCCCATTTTTAATGGCATCGAGAACATTGGGGCGACCTTCTTGTATTTTGAGAATGATTTCACAGGGGATATTTTGTGCTTGAAGGTAGGTCGCTGTGCCACGTGTGGCAATGAGTTTAAAGTTGAGGTCTGATAATTTTTGAGCAATGGGAATGACCCCTTCTTTGTCGCGGTCATTGACACTCACAAAAACCGTGCCTTCTACAGGCAAGCGTACCCCAGCACCGAGTTGGGCTTTTTGGAAGGCCAAACCAAAGTCCATATCAATGCCCATGACTTCGCCGGTTGATTTCATTTCTGGGCCCAAAAGGGTGTCCACACCTGGGAATTTGTTGAAGGGCAATACCGCTTCTTTCACGGCTATGTGTTTCATGTGTACTTCTTCAGTGAACCTTTGTTCTTGAAGCGTGCGTCCCACCATGGCCCGTGCAGCAATTTTTGCCAAGGGCACGCCTATCGATTTGCTCACAAAGGGCACCGTACGCGAGGCGCGTGGATTTACTTCTATGATGTAGACATTGTCATCTTGAATGGCAAATTGAATGTTCATGAGCCCAACAACGTGGAGGGCTTTGGCCAATGCGTGTGTGTGTTTGCGCAGTTCACTTAGGTTGTCGTCAGAAATAGAATAGGGTGGCAAAACACAGGC
>JBLHJX010000304.1:0-6487 GCA_047619225.1 Candidatus Latescibacterota bacterium | reverse complement strand
CACTTTGGAACCAGCTCCAGCGATGAGGGTTACGACATTCGTGCCGACATCAATGGCGATGATTTGGTCAACTTTGCAGACTTCCTGCTCTTTACCCAAGACTTTGGCAAAGTGGCCATCGATGCCCCTTCAACCACACGCGCAAGCAAAGTCACACCCAAACAAGCCGGTGCCAACAATCAGGCAGAAATGTCATTGAAGATTGATGGATTGGCCAAGATGGGTGAAGACTTGGTGGTGGAAGTGGATCTGTCTCAAGCCACAGCGCTTTCTGGCTGGGGTGTGACAGTGGGCTTTGATGCCACACAGTATGAGTTTGTTCAAGCCACAGCGCCTGAAGGCCATTTGCTCTCAGGTTCTGGGAATGATGCACCCATATTCTTGGTGCACAGCGATAAAGCGGGTCAAGTGAGCCTTGCCAATGCCCTCACAGGTGATGGTACTGCAACAGGTGAAGGCAGCTTGGCACGTTTGGTCTTTCGACCCAAAGGCGAGTTTGAAGACGTACGCTTTGAAGTCTTTGAAGGTGTGCTCTTTGACGCTAATCGGTTGGAAAACCCCGCCAGCAGTGCTGTGTTGAATGTGCGTGCTGTGCCTTCTGAGTTTGGTTTGGCACAAAACTATCCCAACCCTTTCAACCCCGAAACCACCATTACATATGATTTGGCCGCCGACAGCAATGTCCGGTTGGAAATTTACAATGTGATGGGTCAGTTGGTGCGCACTTTGGTGAGTGATCAACAGGCAGCAGGTCGGTATCGGATCAGTTGGTTGGGCGATAACAGTTTGGGGCATCAGGTTGCCAGTGGGGTGTATTTCTACCGCATTCAGGCTGATGGATTCCACTCTGTTAAGAAACTCATGCTCTTGAAGTAGGCAAAAATTTCCGGGGAAGATGTCTTTCCCCAGAGAAGTTCTGGCGGGCCGTGATATTCACGGCCCGCCTTTTCTTTACTTTTTTGTTTCCATCCCTATCTTGTTTGCCCCGTCTTGCCTATATTTTGATATCCCATCCCTTGTTGACCTCTGTTTTTCTTTCCACTTTTATTTACTGGCATAACAATTGCGTCGTTTTGAAAACGATGTCTGAGATGATTGTCCACCTCCTGTTATCTCACAATAAATCCATGCAACTTTTGTTTGGAGTAAAATCGTGAGACAATTTTTCTATTTTTGTGTTTTGACACTCATGTGTTGCCTTGTTGGTGCTGATATTGCCCACGCCTCTAAACAGGGGCGTTCGCGATTGCGTGTACAGATTTTAGGCACCCGCACAACGAGTGCGACTGTCAATGTGGGCGAAGTGGTTAATGTAGAGTTGTTTATTGAAGGCAATGGTGAGCAACTCAATGGCGCTGATGTTTTTTTGGAGTTTGACGATCAGTTCTTGGCGCTTGTACCTGCGCTTGTTTCGCCGACTGATGGAAGCATAAGGCCTTTTATACGTGGTCCGTATATGCAAGCCGCTGGTGGTGTAGTGGGTGGGAATACCACATTGGGAGATGCGCTTGGCGACGGCAATAGAAACAATGTTCCTTTGTTTCAATTGGAATATAATGAAAATATTCCGCCAGGTGGTTTTGGGGGGAGTCCCTCGGTTGTTGGTGATGGGCGTTTGGCAAGTTTTCAGGTTCGGGTGGCGCGAAAACCAGCGTCTCAAACGACGCGTATTGTGGTGGTGCGCACGTCGCCAACGGGAAGTGAAACGGGCTATTTTAAAATAGGTGATCCTGGCAGTGTGTATGGGTTTAGTGAAATTACTGAGCTTCAGTTGACCATTCGTGGTTTGGCGCTTGCTGTGTCTTTGCCTGACATTTTCATGTTGCCAGGGCAAATTGATTCTACTTTGGATTTGGATGACTATGTGAATGATCTGGTCAATCCAGACTCGACATTGGTATGGACAAGTTCGGTTCCTGTGCCTGATAGTTTACAAGTGAATATTAATCCAACCTCACACCGTGTTTTGTTGGATCCACGTATTGTTCAGGGTCCGAATACAACGAACTTTATTGGCATTGCGCAGGTTCAGCTTACAGCGACCACGCAGTTTGATGAAACAGTCTCAAGCCCGTTGCGTGTGATCGTCGATACCCCGCCTCAATTCTCAGCGACATCTACTCCTGTTACCGTGACCTTTGTAGAAGATCGAGATACAACATTTACATTGGTCGCAATAGACCCAGACCTGGGCACACAGTTGACTTTTGCGACTGTGGGTGTTGCTGCAAATTTGAAAGCAACACTTGGGGCACAACAAGTAAATGGGGATACCATACGCCAGGTTGTAAACTTATCGGCGGAGCCTAATTTTTTTGGCAGTGGTGTGATGCGATTTTCGGTGATTGATCAATTTGGTTTGGCCGATACCATCGCTGTTCAGATGGTGGTTACACCCATCAATGATCCACCACGTTTTATAAAGGCATTTCCAACGGTTGTGGTGGCTGCCTTAGATCAAAAGGTGTTAACGCTGTCGGAATTTGTTGAAGATATTGATGACCCCCTTAGCAGCTTGCAATTTGCATTTACGGGTGTTGACAGCATTGCATTTGATGTGACATCCAATAATGTGCAAATGATCATAACACCTGTATCACCTTTTCAGGGGACTCGAACTGCGAATGTGGTGGTAACAGATACCTCCAATGCGGTTGCTATTCAACGCATTACTGTAACGGTTAATCCACCCAACGAAGCGCAACCTCCGATCGTGGGTGTGCGAGACTTGAAAGTGGGTGTGCGTGCGGGTGCCGAGGCCTCTACAACGGCGTTAGATGCGTTGGTGAGCGATGTTGATACACCAGATGACAAGTTGATTTGGACACGCGGCCCAGTTACCCGTGTGCAAGTGGATGCCAGTGCATTGCGCAATCGTCAATTGCGTGTTTCGGCTGCGGCTGATTCAACGGGTTATCGGACAATGACACTTAAAGTGACAGACCCCACGCAATTGACAGATTCATTGCGCGTACGTATTTACGCTTCTTCGGTAAGAACGGGCATTCCCGTTACGGGGGGGATGCCCGATATTACGTTGGTGAGTGGGCAAAAGGATTCATTGCGTTTGGACGATTATTATTTTGACGCCGATCATACACATGCACAAGTGACTTGGAGCTCTTTGGGCAGCCTCAATGTTGCAGCAAGCATTAACCCGACTTCGCATGTGGCTGTCTTTAGCGCGATCAATGGCGCGACCAATGTGGTGGAAAATATCATTTTTACCGTGCGTGATCCACAAGGGCAAACGGCCCGAGATACCGTGCGCGTAACTGTGCTTGACGTTGGCAGCGTGGTGTTGGATTTAAGTGTTTTGGGCGGGAAGAGAGATATTGCGCTGGGCAAACCCGATACGCTGGCATTGCGCCCATTGATACGCATTGGCAACCCCGATAGCATCGCTTGGGGTGTGAATTCGAGAAACCCTTCGGTGGTGTTTGCACAATTGATAGGTAACGAGGTGTTGCTCATTGGTGTTCGTATTGGGAGTGCGCAGTTGGTGTTGACTGCTACAGATAAGAACAGTGGTAAAAGTACGCGAGACAGCGTGCAAGTGAACGTGGGAGTTAAAGGCAGCAACCCCAATATCTTGACTGTCGAGGACTTTGGCGAACTCCTTTTGGTGGGAGGGCGAGATACAACACTTGATTTGACCTCTGTGGTTTTGTCGGGTAATTTGGCGAATTTGGTGTGGTCGGGTGGGGTCAATGAGAATCTTACGGTTGAAATTGATACGCTCAACCAACGGGCAATTGTGCGTGCACCTGTGGGTTTTTTAGGCAATGCTGGGGATTTGGTTTTTCAGGTAGAGGATATTGTGTCGGGAAATACGGCAACGAGTATTGTTTCTCCAGTAATTGTGGGCCGCAGTGGGCCTATTGGAACCGACTTGCTCAAGATTGAAGTGGTTCGGAATCCTGTGTTGAAAAATTTCTTGAGCGTGTTTGTGCGTGCACGCCGCTCATTGCAAAGTGCTCCCTTTTTGGAATTGCGCACGGGGAATGATCCTACGGTTCCTCGAACGATTATTTCATTGGACCCAGTTTCTTTACTTTCGGATATGTGGGTGGGTGATTTGCGTTTGGGCAATGGGATCACGGGCATTGTCGAATTAACAGCGACAGGTATTACACAGGATACGCGGGTGGCATTGTTAGACACACTGCGTTTGAGTATTGAACAAGCAACTGTGAGTTCTTCATTTAATATGAGGCATGATGGTTTGGCGATTTCGTTGCCTGCTGGGAGTGTTGATGCTTCTTCGGCTGTGGTGTTGATTCCTGAACCGCGTGAGTTGGCACGGGCAAAACCGATTGCTTCAGATTTGGTGCCTGTTTCTGATACGTATATGATTTATGCGCCCGATGCACGTATTGTGCGCTCAGGACAGATTGCTTTTGCTTTATCTGGTGCTCCTGAAAATGCCGGTATTTACAGAGAAGATGCCGTTACTGGCAAATGGATACTTGTGGGTCGAGACATACAAGATGGGCGTTTGGTGGGTGAGTTTGATGCGTTTGGCCGCTATGGTGTGTTTGTCGATTTGAACCCCGTCTCGCATTTTACATTGCATCAAAACTTCCCCAATCCGTTCAACCCACAAACCACCATTCGTTTTGACTTGTCTGACGCAGACCAAGTGCAATTAATCATTTACAATGCAGTGGGACAAGAGGTGCGCCAGTTGGTTTCTGGGTTCTTGTCTTCGGGGCGCCATTTGGTGACTTGGGATGCACGTGATGCATTTGGGCGCGGTGTGGGGGCGGGTGTTTACGTTTATCAATTGAAAACAACACAATCGGCCATAACACGTAAAATGTTACTCCTAAAGTAGGAGATGGAATATGAGAACTGTGAAAAATGCAATGTTGGTGCTGATCGGTTTTTGTTTGCTAAGTGCCATTGGGTGTGGGGGTGGTACAGCAACAGGAGGGTCGGCGGGGTCGGCAGAAAATCTCTCCTTTGAGGGGTGGGCGGATTACGTCGGTGGGAACTATGAAAAGTCTGAAGAAGTTTTTTTGGACGCTTTAAGTTTGGATCCACAATCTACCGAAGCTTTCAATGGTTTGGGATGGCTCAAGTTCCAGATGGCAGGCCAGGAAGGAAATGCAGAAATTCGCGAATCAATCTTGTCGGATTCTCGCACAAACTTTCAGAAGGCAACGACTTCAGACCCCAGCAATGTCGATGCATGGGTTGGGCTGTCTGGTTTGGAACTACATTTGGGCAACTGGACTGATGCGCGTGATTCTGCCAACCGTGCCTTGACGATAGACCCAAATTATTTTTCAACGCATGATAATATCGATTTTCACGATGTGCATTTGATCTTGGCACAAGCATATTTTTTCTTGGGCTCATTTGTACACACTGCTGAAACAGCAGATCCAAATAATACGCTGCATCATATTGATGCTGTGGCACCGGGATATAAGGGCTTTTACCATAGTAATGGTTTATCGCCAGCAGATTTAATCACCAAAATTGGGGAGTTACAAGGACTCAAAGAGCTATGAGAAAATTCTTATTTATTGTGATTCTAATGGGGCTGTGGCATAGTCAGCCCAGTGCGCAGGTTGTTTCTGACCGTGTGAGCCCTCCTTTTGCACTTCCTATGGGTGAAGGTTTGTATCGGGTGGGGTCTGCAGAGCCTTTGGGCAAAGGGGGCATTTACTTGCGGTATGCCAGTGAAGCTTATCAGATTTCGGTGCGCAAAGTGGGTGAAGGAACCTCTTTGACTGGGCATATGGGGCTGACATATGGTTTGGGTAATTCTGCTGATATTGGTATTACTGTGCCGGTGATGTTTGATGTGGCGGGTGGTTTGGCCAAATATGGGTCGGGAGACATCACCACAACATTGAAATTTGGGTTTCCCAATCAATACCCATCTCCTTATTACTTTGGTTTTGATCTGTCGGTTTTGCACCCATACGGATATAAAGGCCGAACGGCCCTCAATGTGCGCCCCTATAGTCGTGAAGGTCGTGAGATTGCTTCGCGCGTGATGTTGGATATCAATCGGGATGCTATTGGGTTTCGGGTTAATGTGGGGTATTTGTTTTCTGCCGTTACGCGTGATCCTGGGGTGATGTATGGTGGGGCTGTTGAAGTGGGGCGCGGCCAGGTCTTTACGATGACCGGAGAATATTGGAGTGAGCCCAGCAGCATTGGTGGGCAAACAAAACGCGCGATATTGGGTGCCCGAATGAATTTGTGGCGGTTGAAATTAGAGGCCGGTGTGGAAAAGGGATTGAGTGACGATTTACCAGATGTAACAGCTATGGCCGGTATTCGTTTACAGCCAAGGTTGGGTGGAGATCGCAAACGATCAAATGCATCTATTGTGCGTGTGCCAAAAGATGTTGAAACGACGATACGTGTGGCTGTTATAAATTTGGCAGGTTTTGAGCATGAACGCGCAGGCGAGTTCGTGGCTCAAGAAATTAAGAGCAAGTTGGGACGTTATGCACACATTCGTTTG
>JBLHJX010000303.1:0-6581 GCA_047619225.1 Candidatus Latescibacterota bacterium | reverse complement strand
CCCGGGAACCACAAGCACACTAAAACTGAGGTACTTGGATGAATCTCAAATCCGAGAAGTTAAAATTCTCAGAGAAACCGTAACGAGTAAATTCAGTGACTTCTGGATCTTTGATGCCTACCCAGATACAAAGGGCGCGATATGGTTCGCTGTTCGCACTGGCGAGTTAATCAGGTATAACGGATCGTCCGAAGCCCCTGCCTTTGAACGGTTCGACGCTAAAGACGGCATCGACATCGTTGGGCGAAGACCAGGCACAAAGCTGGTCGAAAGCCCAGACGGCCTTTTGTGGGTCGTTACTTCTGATACTGGCGGCTTAAACCGTTTTGATGGCAAATCGTGGTCAACCTCAAAACTGGCCGATCTGGGTGGCTCCGATCAAAACGCGTCAATCGGTGTGAGCCCAGGCGGTACACTCTGGGTCGGTGGGGAAAGCACGCTCCACACTTATCATGGCGGCCAGTGGACGATCTATCGAGCACCCGAGTCTCCAATACCCGACGGACGCATCATCATTCACGCCGACAAGCAAAATAGGCTTTGGATTGGCGGTGTTGGACACGGTATATCAAACCTCGACCTCGGGCAAGATCACTTTCAAACCTACCAAGACCTTTCGTTCCAGTTCACCGCGAAGGACAGTACACAGTGGTATCTGGAAAAAGATGGAAGTCCCATATCCTTTTCGGGCCAGTGGTCTCGTCATTCGCTTTTGAAAGAAGATTTTGGACTGCCTATCGTTGGACTTGTGCCCGCAATGAACGGGGGGGTCTTGGCCGTTGGCGACGAACTTGGCACCGTCGAAATAGCCAAACTCGATGATGGACACTGGCAGAAGATGACCCGGGTTGAAATAACAGGTTCGGTCAATCCACCATCGATAACGGTGCTAAAAGACGGTGGGCTCTGGTTTGGATCTGAAATGGCTGCATATCAATACGTTGGACAAAAGATAAAAACATATTCCACAGGCTTCCCTGTTCACGCTATCGGGGAGGATCAAGACAATACCGTTTGGGTCTCATCTCAAACCAACCTCTATAGATTGGAGGGCCAGGCATTAAAACAACTCGCCAACCCAGATGCACTCAGTCGAACAATCAGCCAGAGCATTCTCAGTACAACAAACAAAGACCTCTGGATAGGAACGGAGTTCTTTGGATTATTCCAATTCAGCGGTGAATCTTGGATCCAACATAACATACAAAATGGACTGCCCAGCAACAATATCACCGATATTGTGGAACTTCCCTCTGGCCATATTGTCATATCAACGAATATGGGATTTAGTCGATATGACGGTGAGACTTGGTCTGACTACCTCAAAGACGTCCCAAATGCACAACGGGGTGGATTGCGCGTAGAAACAAATGGCCAACTCAGGATCAACACAACAGATGGACGGACCCTTCGCTACATACCCAAGACACGACCACCCGAGACAATGATCACAGTCAGCATTGCCAAGGTCTCTCACCCCGGAAACACAGTAATCTCCTGGGGAGGTATTGCGCCTTGGAAGGCCCATTCTGATCAGCTGATGTTTTCTTACCGACTCGACGACACCCATTGGTCGACCTATGCTTCACCTACAAACAAGGTTCTGCTATCTCTTCCAAGTGGCAAACATACTTTCGAGGTTCGTGCGCGAGATACAGACTTCAACGTCGATCCATCTCCGGCGCGTTTGGCCTTTCACGTTGCCCCTCCAATCTGGCGCGAACCCTGGCTGGTTCTAACAGCGATCTTCCTCATTATCGCCGGTATTTTCCAAACGATTCGAATCGTCCAACGAGATCGAGAACTACAAGACAAAAATGAAGATCTCCAAATTGCCCGTACGGACCTTGCAAGACGCGTCAAGCTCAGAACCCAAGAGCTGATGGAAGCAAACAAAAAGCTGATTCTTGAAGTTGCAGAACGGGAAAAAACGGAACGAGAACTGATCCATCTTGAACGACTCAGAGCCGTCGGTGAGATGTCTGCCGGCATCAGCCACAACCTGAACAACATGCTAACAGGCATTTTAGCACCCGCTCAGATGGTAAAGAGTCTCATGACAGATACAGAAGGACAATTCTATGTAGACACCATCCTCAAAAGCGCAGAAAGGGCAAGAGACCTCATCGAGCGATTGCACAATGCCGTTCGCGGACAAAGACAAGATACACTACAACCGGTCCATGTAAATCAGGTCATACACGATGCGATCCAAACAGCAAGACCCAGATGGAAAGATGAGATGGAGTCGCGAGGTATAGAAATAGAACTGCTGACCAACCTAGAACCTGTGCCAGATATTAAGGCAACTCAGTCAGGCCTACACGATATTCTCGTCAACCTGATCTTCAACGCCGTCGATGCCATGCCCAAAGGTGGGGCGATCACAGTGGCAACTAAGGAATCGAATAACTGCGTGATTATCAGTGTCCGTGATACCGGTGTTGGCATGAATGAAGAAACAAAAGCACGTGTATTCGAGCCATTCTTTACAACCAAGATGAACGTCGGCACTGGGCTCGGTCTATTTACCGTACACGGTGAAATAAACAGATGGAACGGCAATATCGACATCACATCCATGCCAGAGGAAGGTACCACGTTCACAATTGAGCTGCCTACATGGGTGACACCCAGAATAGAAGCAGAGGTGAAAGAGATTAGCCACAAGCATTCTGCTATGGGAAACAAGATTCTTCTCGTCGACGACGAGAGCATCGTCAGAGATGTGGTCGTTCATGAACTGTCGAAACAACATCAGATTGTGGCCAAGATCAACGGCATAAGCGCGCTAGAGTCCTTCGCTGGCCAAAACTACGACATCGCAATTATCGACTTGGGTTTGCCAGGAATCCCAGGAGATATACTCGCAAAAAAAATTAAAGAACAAGATCCTGCCATTGTCACTATTCTGATAACCGGATGGATGCTCGAAGAAGATGACCCCAGGCTGAATCCGTTTGACTTCAGGCTGCAAAAACCACTGGATGCAGGCGATCTGCATCGCATCGTCACACTCGCGGCACAACTTCAAGAAACACGCCAAGAGGCGTTGGGTACATAACATTGTTGATGTCTACTATCAAATAAAGAAAAGGCTCCGAAGCAATTGTCTGCTCCGGAGCCTTTTCCAAAATACAAAATCTTTCAAGCCCCTGTTAACCAAGGGCGATTTTTAAGCACTTATTCCTCACCATCAATCTGGCCCACCTCAATCTTAAGCTCATCACGATTAATAATGCGATCCACACGGCCATCGCGCATCCATACCACGCGGTCTGACACGCTCAACATCTTATGATCGTGGGTCGCTGAAATCACCGTCACGCCCGACTCTGCGTTCATCTCGCGCAAAAGTTCGATAATCTCTCGGCCCGTCACCAAATCGAGGTTGCCCGTCGGTTCATCGGCCAAAATAATGGCCGGATCATTGGCAAAAGCGCGTGCCACAGCCACACGCTGTTGTTGGCCACCCGAAAGCTCAAATGGTTTGTGGGTCACGCGCTCACCCAAACCCACTTTGCCAAGCAAATGCACACCCTTTTCGCGTGCCTCATCACTTGTGAGACCCGCAAATACCATAGGCAATGTCACATTCTCAAGCGCGGTCATCACGGGAATGAGATTATACGATTGGAAAATGTATCCAATCTTACGGCATCGCAACCAAGCCAGTTCATAGGCATCAAGCTGAGCCACATCCACATCATCAATATACACTTTGCCCGAACTGGGTTTATCTAAGCCCCCCACCATATTAAACAGCGTAGACTTACCCGAACCCGATGGGCCCATAATAGACAAATATTCGCCCTGAGGCACTTCCAAATCCACACCCTTGAGTGCATGAACTTCTTCACCACCCATCACATATACTTTTTTAACATCTTGGGTGCGCACCACAGTAGCGGCTTCGGCAAGGAGCGCAATTCGGTCATCTTGTATTTGTGTGTCTGGTGCTTGTGTATCGGCCATAAAACCCTCGCGAGAGAAATGATAGAAGAGAGATGGTAAAAGACCACCCTATTCTCAAACTCATTTTTTCTTTTTTCCGTCTCCTAAACTTCCAGTCCCATCGCGTCAACAGGTTCCATTTTTGCAGCACGATAAGCGGGCATGATGCCCCCCAAAAGTGACAAAACAGAACCCACCACAATTGCGATCAGACCACTTTCAATAATGCGACCCCAAGGCACATAATCAAACATCACCATCCCAAAACTGGTAACATTCAACAAACACGTGAGTGCCATGCCCACCACCACACCAATAATTGTTCCTGCCGTACCCATAAAGGACGACTCCAAAATAAACAGTTTAATAATAAACCCGTCGAGAGCGCCCATACACTTCATGGTACCAATTTCACGAAAACGTTCGGTGACAGACATCAGCATGGCATTGGCAATGCCCACCAAGCACACCAACAAAGACAAAACCACCAACCAATTGTCTTTAGAACGCTGCTGAATAGCCGCCGTACTATCGGGGTCTATTTCAATGCCCTTTTGCTGCAAAAGCAAATTGATCTTGGAATCTTTTGCCCCCATCAACCCATCCATGATGGCATTGGACGTCCAAATAGACATCAAAAAAGCAATTGCCAGCACAATACCACTAACCGTAATCAATGACCGACCAAATCGTATCTTCACACTGTTAAAACTGATTTCGATAGCCTTGGAAAGTGGTAATGAAATTTGCGATTCCATTTCAAACTGTTTTGCCATGATGCCTCCCGTCCTACAGTGGGTTACCGCACTTGATTATAAGGTGTTTGGCTACGCTCATATGTTTGAGCATCACCTTGTTGGTTTGCACGTGCAACCAACAGTTTTTCGGCTTGGCCAAATAAAGCAATGGCTTGTGAGACTTGCAGATCTTGTTGCACACGCACACGTCCTTCAGCCCAGTTGCCCCATCGAATCTGTGCTATTTGTTGTTTGATTTGCTTCTTTATAAAAGGTACCGTTTCCTGAAATTCAAATTCTGTAAACGATAGCGCTTTCTCTTTTAACAAAGAACGAAATTCTGCCAACTCGCGTGGCCCTGGCTCATAAGATTTAAAAAAAGAATCAAAATCTGAATACTGTTGTAACATATGTGCTTCTTGGCGTTTTGCAAAAGACAAAAAGGTCGAAAAGTTATTGGGTTTGACCAAAACACGGGCAAAAGTACCCAATGTATCGGCATCGATAGGCACATCGGGTGTAATGCCCCCGCCGCCAAAAACTTTGCGTTTTAATATGCGCGTATGATACACTTTTTTTGAAGCCAAACTATCTGGATCAGAATTGGGATCGTAATCGTCATAACCTTCTTTTTGGTAGGCCTCGCGATCTTGGCCAAAAGAACGCTGAATGGGTCGTCCACTTGGCGTAAAATAACGCGCAATGGTCAACAACACGGCACCTTGGTTCTTTAAATGGAATTGTTTTTGAACCAATCCCTTGCCAAAAGTAGTATGCCCAACAACCAACCCACGATCATAGTCTTGAATGGCGCCCGCAACAATTTCAGATGCGCTGGCACTAAACCGATCAACCAACACAATTAAGGGCAAATCGGGTGCAAAAATAGGCTCTCTTTGCCCCAAATGATTCTGTCGAGATTGCCTATAACGTCCTTCGGTATAAACCAACCGACGCCCTTTTTCAATAAATTGATTGGCAACCACGACAGCCTGTTCAAGATACCCCCCCCCATTGCCACGCAAGTCGAGGATCAACTTTTGAGACCCCTGCAACAACAAATCTCCAATTGCCGTTTCTAATTCTTCACCAGTACGTGCAGAAAACCGCGTCACCTTTACATAACCAATGGCATCAGAAAGCATAAATGCATAAGGCACACTGGGCACTTCTATTTTATCGCGAACAATATCAAAATCGATTAAATCTTGCTCGCCTTCACGCCGCACAGAAACAATAACTTGTGTGCCTTTGGTGCCTTTGAGCATATCGGTCACATCTTTGGTCTTTAAATTCAAGGCACTCTTGCCATCGATGCGATAAATCTGATCACCAGGTAATAACCCAGCACGAAATGCAGGCGACCCTTCAATGGGCGATAATACCGTCAGCACATTGTCGACAATTTCAAAAAAAATGCCAATGCCTTCAAATGACCCGCGCAAACGCTCCTGGGTATCGTGCAATTCATCGGGGCGTATATACGTAGAATGTGGGTCAAGCTGAGACACATATCCTTCTATCGCACCGTGCAACAAATCGACCGTGCTGGTCTCTTCATAATAGTTTTGACGCACATAGTGCATCAATTCGACCAACGCATCCATTTGCTGACGCTCTGTGGGTTTGGGTGGATCAGACTCGGCAAAGACCGATCCACAAAAAACGAAAACCCATATGAGCATGCGCAACATCATTGAAATTAGAACTCCGCCAGATAATAAAGGCCAACAAACATAAACAATTGCAAAAGCGAGGCTAACTTAAATCTCAAAGAAGGGGCTGTCAAGAGAAATAACAGCATTTCATTGGCTAATCACCCCATCTTTTGACGCCCCGAAAAACGCTTCTTAAACAACCAAAACACCCACAATTGCTTGGCAAACAAAT
>JBLHJX010000302.1:0-6621 GCA_047619225.1 Candidatus Latescibacterota bacterium | reverse complement strand
ATACACCAAACGCGACGAATCCGAAGCCAACGCCATTTACAAATGCGCCTACAAACGCGAAGGCGGCTACATCCCCATTCCCCAAGCCCCCGGCCTCGGCGTAGAACTCGACGACGCCCTCATCGAACAAACACCCTTTGCACCCCTCACAAACATCAACACGCCCCTTAGAAATGACGGCTCAGTAGCATACTCGGTATAAAAGTTCAGCTAACAAATAGGCGACTTTGATTTTCCGCACCCATTCCATCCAGCAACTTACTTTGTAATTGCAACCACGCTGGCAGGCCACATTATCTTTTGAACCCACCGAGGGTATTTGCGGAAAATCAGCCTCCCCGGCACTTGAGGGGCGACTTTTTGCCTACTTTTGCGTCGTTGCAAAAGTAGGTCGCCGAAGGCAAATAGATACAAATAAAAGGAATGTAAAATAATTTATTTGGCATAAAAAACACCAAAACAGATTTCGTTTTTCCCAAAGGAGCACCAAAAATGCAACAAGTAGAACGCTGGTCCATCTTCGAAACCACCCTAACCGGCCCCCAAGAGGGCAACCCCTTCACCGAAGTCACTCTCTCCGCAGCCTTCCAACAAATGAACCGCACCGTCCCCGTCACCGGTTTCTACGACGGCAACGGCACCTTTAAAATCCGCTTCATGCCCGACACCGAAGGCAACTGGACCTACACCACAAAAAGCAACACCGAATCCCTCAACAACCAATCCGGTAGCTTCACCGTCACCCCCGCAACCGACAACAACCACGGCCCTGTCCGCGTCTATAAAACCCACCACTTCCAATACGAAGACGGCACCCCCCACTACTCTGTCGGTACCACCTGCTACGTCTGGAACCACCAAGGCGACACCCTCGAAGAACAAACCCTCGCCACCTTAAAAAGCGGCCCCTTCAACAAAATCAGAATGTGCGTCTTCCCCAAACACTATTCCTACAACCGCAACGAACCCGAATATTACCCCTTCGAAGGCACCCCCGAAAACGGTTGGGACTTTACCCGTTTCAACCCCGCCTTCTGGCACCACCTCGAAAAACGAATCGCCGACCTACGCGACCTCAACATCGAAGCCGACCTCATTCTCTTTCACCCCTACGACCGCTGGGGTTTTAAAGAAATGGACGCCGAAACCGACGACCACTACCTCAAATACGCCGTCGCGCGTTTGGCCGCCTACCGAAACATCTGGTGGTCCTTCGCCAACGAATATGACTTGATGAGAGCCAAAACCGAACAAGACTGGGACCGCTTCTTCAAAATCGTACAAACCCACGACCCCGTGCAACACCTGCGCAGCATTCACAACTGTCGACAATTTTACGACCACAACAAACCCTGGGTCACCCACAGCAGCATTCAACGCCCCGACCCGGGCCAATCGCCCACCTGGCGAAACCAATACCACAAACCCGCCGTAGACGACGAATGTTGTTACGAAGGCAACGTGCACCAAGGCTGGGGCAACATTACCGGCCAAGAACTCACCAAACGCTTTTGGAGCGGCTTTGCAAGTGGCGGTTACGTCGGTCACGGCGAAACCTACCTCCACCCAGACGACATTCTCTGGTGGAGCAAAGGCGGCACCCTCCACGGCACCAGCCCCAAACGCATTCAATTCCTGCGCAACATTATGGAAGCCGGCCCAGGTCCCATTGACCCCATCAACATTGGCATTGCCGCCGCAGGCATTCCCAATCAATACTACCTCGCTTACCTCGGCCCACACCAATCGGCGGTCAAACCCCTCAAACTGCCCGAAGACACCCAATTCAAAATTGAAATCATCGACACCTGGGAAATGACAATCGAAAAAGTCGACGGCACCTTCAACGGATCGTTTGACCTCGAAGTGCCCAGCAAACCTTTTATGGCTTTGAGAATCACCAAAATTTAAGCCCTCAAACCCAACCACACAGAAAATAAGTCTGGAGCTGTTCGTTTCAGGCTTATTTCTATATAAGTTTATGTTTACGGAAACTTTTTATAATAAATAACTATTTTAAAACAACTTAAATATATTCATAAAAAATGACCTGTCTTTGAACAAGACAAGCCGTTGATTTCTCTGACCGCCAATCACGCGCCTACAACTGCCGCACCACCGTCACAATATCCGCCACCGAATCTGTCGACCGAAGCAAAAACCGTACGCCACCCATTCGATCCACCACATAAATATAAAGCGAGTGATCAATCAAATACCCCGCCGCAGACCCCTCATCGCGCACCTCATAAAAGCCCGCGTACTGCTTCACCACCGCATCAACAGCTTCTTTCGTTCCCGTAAGCCCAACCACCGACACATCAAAATGCGATAAATACGTCTTCAAAACATCGGGTGTATCTCGCTGTGAATCCACACTGACAAACACCGTCAACACATCTTTGGCATCATCACCCAACACCGAATATACTTTTGCCAGGCGCGCCAACGTCTGCGGGCAAAAGTCGGGACACGTCGCATAACCAAAAAACAACAACACCGGTCGTTTCTGATCCAACAACCGAAAAGGCTGCCCATTCTGATCGGTCAACACAAAGTCCCCACCAATCGGAAATGCCTCTTTCTCAAGCGTCAAATCCCGCTCAGGTTCACCCATCTGATCAGGAGATTGGCATCCTAAAAAAACAAAAATCAGTAAACTAAAAAGTCCCATTGCAAGTCTGCAAGTCGCCAATCGAAAGGGACCGGGGGATAGGTGCCTTTGACTTTCATTGCCCATTGTCAATTGCCCTCACAACCGCCTGCACCACCACCGTCTGCCCATTCCCAAACCCAAGGGTCAAATCAATCGTCTCGCCCAACACAAGATCCCGCACCAACCCAATCAACATCAAATGGTTCCCCCCCGGTTGCAACGTCGCCACACCTCCTGCCGGAATAGGTATGCCTTCCGCCTTCCGCATCCGCATCACATTCTCACGCGCCGTCATCACATGCAACTCCGTCACCTCTGCCACATCTGTCTTCGCCGACACAAGCGCTGTTGCCGGCCCCGCATTGCGCAATACCAAATACGCAGCCGTAATCTTTTGCGGCGGAATGTTCTCTCTTACCCAAACACCCTCAACAACAACCCGCCGCTCCAACTCCGTCTCACCACACCCCAAAAAATTTATCGCTACAATGCCCAATAAACAAAACAAAGAGGCCATTAACCCGCCTTTGCCTTTCCCCCCCTTTCCTTCAGGAAAGGGGCCGGGGGATAGGTGCCTTTGATTTTTGTTCACTGCGTGTCCTGCATCGACACAACAAATGCAGCAATCAACTTGCGCTCTGCCTCGGGAATCTGCGGATATCCCGGCATGCCCATCCCCCGCTCATTAACCGTACCTTTTGCAATCGTGCGCGTAATTGCCTCAACCGAGCGCCCAAACTTATACTCTTTTATCTTGTGAAAATCACGGGGCCTCGGGTTCAACGTACGCGCAATTTGACCATTGCCATGACCCTTTCGTCCGTGGCACACCGCACAACCATATCGCTTAAACAACGCCTGCCCTTGTTCCACATCAGCCTCTGAAACCTTCACTTCAACAACGGGTTCTGCCTTGGGTGCTTCTTCGCAAGCACCCAACAAACCACACATTAAGAGCACCAAAACCTTCTGCTTCATACACACTCCTTAAGTCTAAGTCGTCAAAAAACCATCCATACAGTACTGGTTCATCCAAATAATGTCAATTGCAGAGTACACAACATCTGTCCTTTGCGATTTTATCATTGACATATCCAATACAAATGCGGTATTTTACAACAAATTACAAAAAGGTCTTTTATTCATATATGATACGTTTTAAAGATCATCATCATATAAACAGCCCCTATATAATCCGCTATTTTTTAATAGCATAAACCACTGGTGCCCAAAAGGCATAGGGTTGTTCTTTCAATGTTTTTACTTTCGTTTGGCGAGGCTTAAAATGACACATCCACAAATCATCCAAGGCGGCATGGGTGCCGGCGTCTCAAATTGGAAATTGGCAAAAGCCGTCTCACAAATGGGATGCCTGGGTGTTGTATCAGGAACTGCACTAGACAACATTCTTGCACGGCGTCTGCAATTGGGAGATCCAAAAGGTCACATGCGCCGAGCAATGGCACACTTTCCAAACTCAGAAATCGTAAACCGCGTAATAGACAAATACTTTATACCCAACGGAAAAAAAACAACGGATCCTTTCAAGCCAGTACCCTTGTTTAGTGATCACCCCAACTCAGCACTTGTAGAACTCACCGTACTGGCCAACTTTGTTGAAGTCTTCCAGGCCAAAGAAAAACACAAGGGTTTGGTTGGCATCAACTATTTAGAAAAAATACAGCTGCCCAATTTACCTTCTCTTTATGGTGCAATACTGGCAGATGTAGACTATGTGCTTATGGGTGCTGGCATTCCCAGAGAAATTCCTGGCGTCTTAGATTCTTTATCGCAGCATCAAAAATCGTCACTCAAAATCCATATTGAAAATGCACGCAAAGGTGAAGAAAAAGAATTTAACTTTGATCCGGCACATCTCAATATCCCAAACCAATCCCGCCTAAGGCGTCCTCTCTTTTTGGCCATTGTCTCCTCCGTGACGCTTGCAACAGCACTGGCGCGAAAATCAACAGGAAAAGTCGATGGTTTCATCATCGAAAAACCTTCTGCGGGCGGCCACAATGCCCCACCCCGAGGGGCACTCACATGCACCGATCAAGGCGAACCAATTTATGGCCCTAAGGATGAAGTTGATTTAGACAAGATCAGAAAATTGGGTTTGCCTTTTTGGATGGCAGGTTCTTATGCCAACCCACAAAAACTAAAAGATGCGCTTGAGCAGGGTGCTGCAGGCATTCAGGTAGGAACCGTCTTTGCTTTCTGCGAAGAATCTGGGCTCGACGATCAAATTAAGCAGGACTTTCTCGAACAACTTGAAAAAGACACAATTGAAGTGGTCACAGACCCCATTGCCTCACCAACAGGGTTCCCTTTCAAGGTGGTTCAAATGGAAAGGGAGCATACAACAAACACCCAAAGGAACAGAACCTGTGACCTGGGGTATCTAAGAACCACATACCTTAAAGCAAACGGCACCTTAGGCTTTCGATGCCCATCTGAACGAGAAGACACATACCTAAAAAAGGGTGGAACAATCGAAGCAACCGAAGGACGAAAATGCCTGTGCAATGCATTATTGGCAAATATAGGACTTCCTCAGCAACGTATAGATGGCCCAGAAAAACCACTTCTTACAGCAGGCGATGACATTGACGTCATCAAACAATTTGTACAAAAAGAAAAAACCTCCTATTCTGCACAAGAGGTGATTTGCTATTTACAAGGGTAGGCAAGCACTTACTCCTCTTTCCAAAAGAGAGTATAGGTGAATTAATCTCGCACCAAAATCCACCCCCGCTCCTGCAACTGATCTATAATTTGATCCAACGTGCGGTTGGCAAGCATATCGTGGATCTCAGAACGCAGACTACCCCATTTTTCATGTAACGGACACGGAAAATCATCGGAACAATATGGAATACCCAATGCACAGGCCTGAAACAAATTCAAACCATCAATCACCTCCACCACTTGTAGCATCGTAACATCAGAAGGAGATTTGGCCAACGTCACACCGCCACCCGGCCCTTTTTGAGAATATATGAGGTTATTGCGCGCCAGAGAATGCACAATTTTAGAGAGAAAAGGGATCGGGATTTTTAACGCTTCCGCAATTTCGCGCACACGCACAGGGTGATCATTATCTTGTGATGCCAAATAAAGCATTGCTCGAATGCCATATTCGCAAGCCTTTGAAAATAGCATAAATCATCCTTCCCTAAATTTTGAAAAAAAGATGTCTTTATCTTAAATAGTCAAAAACAATACCGAATGTCAACACAGAAACAAGGGGGACTGATGAACTATAAAATGTGGACCATCGCCATTATCGTCATATTCACAAGCGGGTTCGTTTCAGCAAAAGAAATCACCATCGGCGGCCAAGTGCGTCCCCGAGCCGAATTTCGAGATCCAGTTGGTGTGGGATATGATGTCTTAACCTCAATGCGAGTACGCGCACAAATAGCTGCCAAACTCGACAAAAATGTCGATGCATTTATCCAACTCCAAGACGTGCGTCTTTGGGGTGAAGAAACCAATACCTTAGGCGACTTCAGAGCCGACAATTTTGATCTACACCAAGGATATATCACCCTTAACAACATCAACGACGCAGCCATCTCCATTCGAGCGGGTCGTCAGGCCATTTCATTTGGTGGTCAACGTTTAATCGGCGCTGTCGAATGGACACAACAAGGCCGCGTTTTTGATGGCCTGCGTGTCATGCACAAACCACAATGGGGCTCAGTCGATGTCTTAGGTATTCGCTTGTCTGATGCAACAGCCGCAGGTATTAGCACCAATGCCTATCTTGCAGGTGTCTATGCCAATGTCAATCCCGGCATCGACTTTTACGGCATTTACAACCGCGTCTCCGGTGGTACAGATCAATACACCCTCGGTGCACGCTGGGTCAGCAACATAGGCGCAATGCCCCTTCGCCTTGAAGGATCGTTCCAAACCGGTGAACGCGGTGGCACCGATGTATCCGCCTTTATGTTTGG
>JBLHJX010000301.1:0-6642 GCA_047619225.1 Candidatus Latescibacterota bacterium | reverse complement strand
ACACCCAAAATACCAGCCAATAAAAACAAACCGCAACACCGCAAAAATAAATCACGAAATGCCGCTTTATTGTCTTTCACGCCAACCAAGGCTGGCAAAACCCCTTCCATACTTGCGCTCACCAAAACAAATAATGCCGCCCCCACACGATACCCAATCGCGTACCCCCCCGACTCAGCACCTTGCCCCAAACCATCTGCCATAATAAAATTGATATTTAACAGAACCCCCACAAAAAACACCGCAGGCATAAATCGCACACCCGCAAAGACGTCTTGCCAACGAAACCCGCCACCAACAGCATATCCCAAACGACAAAGCAAGACCCAAGCCGCAACCATAAATCCAATCCGACAAACCACATAAGAGACAGCAATGCCCAACAATCCCACCTCATATACCATCGCCCCCATGCCCAACCCAGTTAGACAAACATACGTTCCACCCACCAATAGAGCACTATAATCGGCCCTTTGTATCCCCTTAAACACAGCGTTAAAAACATCTCCCACACTCATTGCCCAAGTAGATAACCCCACCAGAAACACAGCCAAGATAACATCACCCGATTTGCCAGCCAACCACGCACATATAATCATAATCAATACTGCAACAGGTCCAAATCGCACCTTATACGCGATTGCATCTTGCAATGCCTCAGCACCTTCACCTACTGCCACGGCACGAATCACCCGCGTATTTAATCCCAGATCTAAGATTGGCACAAAAATAGCGGTTATTGCAATCACATAGGCATACGCTCCCAACGCAGCCTCTCCCAACAAGCGCGCCACAGCAATCAGCAAAAGCATCGCACCACCCAAGTGCGACGCTTTTTCAAAGGTCAAAAAAAACACCTGTTTGGTTAACCGCCTCATAAGTACCCAATAAAAAAGGCAGAAGATTAAAACTTCTGCCAAACCCGATTGAACCTATGTCGATGGACAATAGCAAAAACACCTTAGTCCATCGCCCATTGTTTATCGTCCATGTAGGTCATCCACCAAAATGTCGAATGAACACAATACAAAAAACCTCTCTTACGGACCTTGTGCCACACGACCACCACGGTCATTTATACGCACAAGAACCTGTGCAACATTGCTCGAATCTCCTTCTCCCTCAACAAGATCGATCACCTGCAATTCAAATACATAATCTGCAGGAGCCAAAGCTTGAAAAGACGGAGCCGCACTTTGGGTATTTTCTAAAGTCACAACCGGTCCACCCAGTTGCCGCCAGATATAGGTCAAATTATCACCATCAGGATCCAAACTACCGGTTCCGTCTAAAACAATGCGCACAGAATCGCCATATTCAAAAAATGGATCGGTCAGCACCAAGGCCGTTGGAGGTGCTTGTGTCACAGAAATGCGCAATGAAGATGTGGTTAACTTTTCAGATTGTCCGTCACTGACTTCCAAGAACAACTCGTAACTACCCGGTATGAGCGGTGCTTTCCAGGTGACAGAAACCGAATCTTGAAACAGATCGACAAATGTATCGCGCTGGGTGGCCGTAAATGTCCCCCCACTGGCTATCCAGCGAAAATCCAATTCATCATTATCGGGGTCATTGGTCACAATGGTAATCTTGACCTGCTGACCACGCCCAACAGAAGGATCATTACCACGATCCGTTTTCAAGTCGAGTAACTCTGGTGCCCCTTGTCGGTCAACCAAACTACACCCCGACAACAACACCAAGCTCCCAAAAACCAAAAGCAAACGTTTAAACAAACCGAAACCTCGTCTAAAAATCGCGATGGAACAACCAGGCAGTAATACCTATTTTTAAAACAAAAATTAGGCACAATTACGTAAAACGGCTATATTAAAAAATCATGCTCAAATTGCAGCAAATAATGTAACGAGATGTTCCAGAGGTGTCAATACCGCATCCATGGTCACCCCCATCCAACCCCAAAACTTCTTGACAAGTCATACGATTCCCGTATTATTGCAACGACTTAAATTTCAGGAAGTTCCAACCAAACTTTAGCCACTATAGAAGCTTATGAAACATAAAATCCTAATTACCGACGATGATTTGTCCATTCGCACAATCTTGCAGAAAGTGCTCGAAAAAGAGGGACACAGTGTTTTAACCGCTTTAGACGGAGAAGAAGGTGTTGAATTGGCAGCCAGTGAGTCTCCCGATTTGGTCTTGCTCGACCTGGGTTTACCTGGCATTGACGGCCTTGAGGCCTTGCGCCAAATTAAAAAAAATGACCCGGATATGGCAGCCATCATGATCACGGCTGAAGGCAGCATCGAGTCGGCCGTTGCAGCAATGAAGGCAGGTGCCAGAAACTACATAACCAAACCCTTCAACACCGATGAAATTCGTCTCATTGTATCCGAAACACTCGAAACAGTTCGCCTAAGAAACGAAGTCAATATCCTGCGCAGTACCCAACGCCCCACCTTCGATCCCAGTCAAATCATTACGCAAAGCGAAGCCATCAAAAAGGTCATCCGACTGTCGCAACGCATTGCCCAAAGCGAAACCACAACCGTACTTATTGAAGGCGAAAGTGGTACGGGAAAAGAAGTCATAGCCAAACTCGTCCACTACAGTGGCCCGCGTGTCAACGGCCCGTTTATTCCCATCAATTGTGGTGCTATTCCCAAAGATTTGGTTGAAAGCGAATTGTTTGGTAGTGAAAAAGGGGCGTATACCGGGGCAGAACACACGCGAGCAGGGAAATTTGAAGCAGCAAACGGTGGGACGTTATTTCTGGATGAAGTAGGTGAACTCTCCCTCGACAATCAGATTAAACTGTTGCGTGTTTTAGAAGAGAGGTCCTTCTTCCGGCTGGGTGGCAACAAAAATATCCAAGTTGATGTTCGCATTGTTGCGGCCACCAATCGCGACCTTCACAGAGCCATCGAAGAGGGTGCATTTCGAGAAGATCTTTATTATCGTCTTAATGTTGCCGGCATTTACATCCCCCCCTTGCGCGAACGCCAAGAAGATATTATTCCATTGGCAGAACAATTCATTCGAGAATTTTGCCGTAGCTTTGGTAAGCCCCCCCTCACAATCGAACCCGAAGCTGAAGAGCGCCTGCTGACCTATGCCTGGAAAGGCAATGTACGCGAGTTGCGCAACACCATTGAGCGGGTGACCTTGCTCGAAGACGGCACAGAATTAAAGGGCAGTCATCTCGATTTTCTACAACCTGCCCGACATCATCGCCGAAATGTGATTCAAACACCTTCGACGCCAGAAACCGAACACAAAGAACAAGATGGCATATTTAAACTCCCCCCCCAAGGGGTTATACTCGATGACCTGAACAAAGACCTCATTCAACAAGCGCTCGAAGTCACTGGGGGCAATCAGGTGCGTGCTGCAAAGCTTTTGGGCCTTACACGTGGCACACTGCGTTACCGCCTCGATAAATATGAGATTCTAGAATAGCACCTAACAAAAAAAGAGGCAAGGAAATCTCCTTGCCTCTTCAAGCTTCAAAACCAAAAGCAGGGGCCGCGCCTCTGCTTTTTTTATTAAGTCACATCCTTTTGCGCCTGCCACACCGCCAACCCCAAAGTCAAAACTGCAAACCCAACCGTAACGCCTACACACAAACCCATATCAGGCAATGCCGTCTGAGCCAATGGTTCAGTCCAATAAATCGCCTGCCGCAATCCGGCCATCCCATAAGTTAATGGATTGATCACCATCATCCACGACAACCAACTCGATGCGCCTTCTACTGGAAAAAATGCCCCCGACAAAAGCCACATCGGCAATAAAAATAAATTCATGACGGCATGAAAACCCGCCGTAGAAGTCATTCGCCACGCAATGACAAACCCCATTCCCGTCATGGATAAGCCTAATAAAAACAAAAACCCAATGGTGACCAACAAAGATGAAACGGAAACAGGAATATCCAACCCAATCAAAAACAACAAGAAAACCGCACTTTCACCCAGTGCCAGTGTGGTCCCCCCCATCACTTTACCCATCACCAAACTCGTACGGGAAATGGGTGCAACCAAAACCGATTGCAAAAATCCTTCACGCCGATCTTCGATCAAAGAAATCGTAGAAAAAATCGCAGTAAACAACAAAATCAACAACAAAGTACCCGGAAAAATATACTCTAAGTAACCCACATGATCAGGCAAGCCAGCGGGCAAAAAAGACCCCTCAAAACCAGCCCCCATCAGCAACCAAAATACCAAGGGTTGGCCAATAGATCCATAGAGCCTGCTCCGATCGCGAGCAAAACGAACCAATTCACGTTTCCACAACGACACGATGGGCAACACTGTCTCAGGCATCCCGTTCCCCCACTTCAAATTTACGTCCTGTGCGCTGCACAAAAACATCTTCTAAAGACGGCTGACTGAGGGTCAGTGCCGTTATGGCATCGCGCACCAAAGGATACAACTGGGCCAACAAATGCTCAGCCTCGGCACATGCAATGCGCACCGATTGATCCACCACCTGCACGTCGCCGTCAAAAGTTTCCCGAATGCGTTTAACAACCCCCTCGGGGTCAGCCGTTTGCAAGACTATGACATCATTGCCTACCGATTTTTTCAAAACCTGAGGTGAATCCAACGCAATCAACTGGCCTTCATCCAAAATACCAACCTGATCACACCGTTCGGCCTCTTCCATAAAATGCGTCGTTAAAACCAACGTCGTACCATAAGCTTTCCGCAACGCCATCAAATTATCCCAAAAACTTCGACGCGCACCAGGGTCTAATCCTGTGCTGGGTTCATCAAATACCAACACTTCGGGTCGATGCAACAATGCTTTGGCCAATTCTGCTCGACGTTGCAACCCCCCAGACAGCTCAGCCACAAAATCAGATCGTCGATCATCTAACGAAACCAATGACAGGGCCTCGTCTATTCGCTGTTTCAAAGGCCCACCACGCAGACCGTATAAATGCCCTTGGTGCTGTAGATTCTCCAATACCGTCAACTTAGCATCCAAACTGGGCCGTTGAAAAACCACCCCAATACGTTCGCGCACCGCAGCAACATCTTTTACCACATCCAAACCGGCAATGTGAATCTGCCCGTGTTGCGGTGCAAGAGAAGTACTCAGCAGTCGAAACAGGGTCGTTTTGCCGCCACCATTTGGTCCCAACAAGGCAAATGTATCACCTTGCCCCACGCGAAATGACACCTTATCCAACGCCGTCCGTTCACCATAGGTATGGCTTACATTCTCAATGTCTATGATTTGATCCAAATTGCCACCCACAAAAGAAAGGTGATCGGAGCTCCGATCACCTTATGATCTAAAAAATTGAATTTACTCAAACTTTATCCCACACCATTACGACCCAAAGCACTGGCAGATAGATCAAAGTCGCATGCAATAATCTGCGTGCATGTTCATCTGTCCTGTTTTTTGCAAAAGCCAGGCTTTTTAGCAAAATCAAAGCACCCAACAAAACCGCCACACCAAAATAAATAGGCCCACTTAAACCAATCAGCGCAGGCATCAAACTACAAGAAAGCAATACCAAACTGTAAAGAATCATTTGATGTGCCGTACGATCTCCCTGCGGGTCTTCCACAGACAACATCCGATACCCCCCACGGGCATAGTCTTCTCGATACATCCAGGCAATAGCAAAAAAGTGTGGAAATTGCCAAACAAACAGAATGGCAAACAATGCCAGCGCTTCCCCACCCAAACTACCCGTCGCAGCAGTCCATCCACCTACAGGTGGCAATGCACCAGCAACCGCGCCCACAGTTGTGTTATGTGGCGAACGCAATTTTAATGGCGTATAAAACAACATATAAATGCCGGTGGTCAAAGCCCCAAATAAAGCGGTTAACCCGTTGATCGCCACGCCCAAATAGACGATGCCTACAACTGTCAGCAGCAACCCAATGCGCAACGCCAACTCAGGAGCCACACGGCCTGCTGGTAATGGGCGATTTGCGGTGCGTCGCATAAGTCCATCTGTCTCGCGCTCAACATATTGATTGAGCGCACCCGCACCCGCAGCAGTTAAAAAGGTCGCCAACAACAAGTGAATCAACGTAAAGAGAGTCGGCGAGGCACCCAAAACATACCCAACCAAGGTACTTAATGTGACCATGACTGCAATCCGAAACTTAGTCAATTCCAACAGATCACTTACAAAGCTATGTGATTCTGCATAAGCAGCATTTTCTACAGGTGGTTGCATAAGAGCTCCAAAACCACTATCCCGAATGATCTTCATAACAACGCCAATAAAGCGCTTAACAATACCAGCTTTTCACAAATGAGTCAAGTAGGAAGACGGTTCCAATATTCAATTTTACCACCTCTTACCCACGCTCTACCCCATTCCCCAATCTGTCATTTTAGACCCGTATTATTTTGCATAAGTCCCTGCAAAAGCAAGATGTGGCGCGAAAATAGCTCTTGACTTAAAACACGCGATAGCGATATATTGTAGGACATTACGGCACATCTCCCCAATTTGTCACATATCTTGCATTTCGTTACCTCCCCCACATTCGGTGATCCTCACATATTCATATATATATTGAACACCTGATCACCATACCAAAAGACACACCCCTTTCTTTTATCCATTCTCAAAAAACTCTTAAATTCACAGTCAATTCTGCTTATCATCTTTCTAAGGGAGACTTGCCTTGAGCG
>JBLHJX010000300.1:0-6654 GCA_047619225.1 Candidatus Latescibacterota bacterium | reverse complement strand
TTCACCGGCCTCGAATTGTCAACCGAAGCCGTTCGCCTGTGTAAAAAACAATACCACCCGCTCATCACACAAGGCCGCGTCACTTTACACACAGCAAACACCACCACACTGCCCTTTAAACCTGGCCAATTCAACAAAATTTGTTCCATCAACGCGCTCTACTTTTGGCCCAACCCCATTGCCGTACTCAAAGAGTGTCGACGCGTATTATCGCCCAACGGCACCCTCTATATCTGTTACAACACCAAAGACCTACTCGACATGTACGGCTTCAGCCGCATCGGTCTACGCGGTTATTCCGTTTCACAAATCGAAACCTTATTTTCAGAATCAGGCTTCAACAACATTCAAACCACCTCAGCACGCAGCCTGCGCAACGGATCTTTTTATTGCTCGTACGGATTTGCGTCTTAGCCGAATCATTCCCCTATGGCACGCAAAGACATTCGTACCATCTCGATTCTCTGCGCCAAATGCAAAACCCTCCTTTACAAATATCGCAAAGGAGGCAACGGCGGTCTGGTCAAATGCATAGTCGAACGCATCGCAGAAGACCACACCAACGGCGACCTAACCTGCCCCAAATGCAACCAAGAATTCGCCCGCTTCAAAATGTACGGCGGTCAACCCGCCCACAAAATCATCCAAGGCAAAGTCTTCACCAAAGGAATGTCCCGAAAATAAAATCATCCCTATAAGGAAAAACCCAATGCCCGAATTCGTCGCCAACTACGAAGAAGAAAAAGTCCCCGAATACACCTTGCCCGATCCTCTCACCAACAACGATGGCACCCAGGTTAAATCCCCCGAAGACTGGGCCAACACCCGCCGCACCGAAATCCTCACCCTCTTCGAAAACCACGTCTACGGCAAAATGCCCTCGCCACCAGAAAGCGTGCGCATTGAAGAACGATCCACCGCCGACTTAGACGGCCAAGCCACCCGCAAGGAAATCCGCGTCCACTTCTCTGCCGACAATGAAGAACCCCATATGGACATTCTCATATATCTTCCCAAAACATCAGCCCCCGTCCCCCTCTTTCTCGGCCTCAACTTTGGCGGCAACCACTCCATCCACCCCGACCCAGAAATCACCCTCTCAGACCGTTGGATGCGCCCCAAAACATCGGGCGCTGAAAACAACCGCGCCACAGAAGAATCCCGAGGAAGCGCAGCCAGCCGCTGGCCCGTAGAACGCATCTTATCACGCGGGTACGGTTTGGCCACCATTTATTGCGGCGACCTCGACCCCGACTTTGACGACGGCTACCAAAACGGTGTGCACCCCCTCTTTTATAAAGAAGGCCAAACCCAGCCCGCGCCCGACGAATCGGGCACCATTGGTGCCTGGACCTGGGGCCTCATCCGCGCCTTAGACTACTTTGAAACCGACGACCAAATAGACCACACCCGCGTCGCCGTCATGGGCCATTCCCGCCTGGGCAAAACATCCCTCTGGGCAGGCGCACAAGACCCCCGGTTTGCACTCACCATCTCCAACGACTCAGGCTGTGGTGGCGCAGCCCTCTCACGCCGAGCCTTTGGTGAAACCGTAGGCCGCATTAACACCAGCTTCCCCCACTGGTTTTGCGACAACTTTCGGCAATACAACGAAAACGAATCGGCACTCCCCATAGACCAACACATGCTCATCGCACTCATGGCACCCCGCCCCGTTTACGTAGCCAGTGCACAAGAGGATCAATGGGCAGACCCCAAAGGGGAATTCCTCGGCGCCAAATATGCCGACCCCGTCTATCGCCTCCTGGGCACCGACGGCCTCGACGCCGAAACCATGCCCGACATTCACGAACCCATCACCAGCCGCATTGGCTACCACATTCGCGCTGGCGGTCACAACGTCACCGAATATGACTGGGACCGATATATGGACTTCGCCGACAAACACATGAAATAGAAAGGATGGCTTGACAAACAAATTAGTATGACATATTGTACTACCGGAGGTAATTATGTCGACAACAAAAGTGGCGATCACACTCGATAAGCAGACGCTGGCACGCCTTGATAATTTGGTTAAAGACCAGGTTTTTCCCAATCGGAGCCGTGCTATTCAGCTGGCCGTCGAAGAAAAATTGGCGCAATTGGACCAAAGCAGACTGGCTCGTGAATGCGCAAAGCTCGATCCAATCGTTGAAAAAGCTTTGGCCGAAGAAGGCATGTCTGGAGAGCTTGAACAATGGCCCGAATATTAAGAGGCGAAGTTTGGTGGGCCGACCTCAACCCTGTTCGTGGTCGTGAGCAGGCAGGGCTTAGACCTGTACTGGTCTTAAGCCAAGATATATTCAACGAAAGATCAGAAACCATCATTGCCGTTGCGATCACCAGCCAACCACAACGTGCAAGCTTTCCACTCACATTAGAATTACAAACTGGCAACTTGCCCAAACAGTCCTGGGTGAAAATCAGCCAAATTCGCATTTTATCCATCGACCGATTTGAAAAGCGCATCGGACACATATCGCCCGAAGAGTTGGATCAGGTGGTTGCTGGTTTAAACGAGATTATTGGTCATTGAGCGGGGGTAACTTCCCGCTTTTTTTCGTATGTATTTTCAAACAAAGAAAGGTCTGTATATGCCTGAAAAAAAACACGCCCTTCGTGCCGTCCCAGGTTTCCACTCAACCTATCCCGGCATTCAACTCGCCGCACAAACAAACGATCAAGCAACCGATGAAGACCTTCAATTTATGCAACAAATGGGTGTCGAATGGATGATGGTGGGCATCAAAGATCAAGAAAACCAAAACGCCGATTATTACAAACACCTCAAATCGCGGTTCGCAAAGTTTGACATCCAAATCTATCGCATTGGAAACCACAGCGTACACAACATCCCCGAGGTCACACTCAACCTACCTGGCCGCGATGAAAAAATTGAAGAATTCGCCACCTTCATTCGCAACCTTGGCGAAGCAGGCATTCCCTACAACACCTACGCCCACATGGGCAACGGCATTTGGAGCTCAGGCCGCACCACACGCCGAGGCGGCATGGACGCACGCACCCTCGACATCAAAAACGCAGCAGGCCGTTGGATGGGCGAAACATACGAAGGCGACCTCACACACGGCCGAGAATATAGCGAAGACGAACTCTGGGAAAACTACGAATACATGATCCGCATCATTGCCCCCGTAGCCGAAGAAGCCGGTGTGTTTATTGGTATTCACCCCGACGACCCACCCGTATATCCTCTCGGCGGCATTCCCCGCTGCATGTTTGGTAACTTTGAAGGCTACAAACGTGCAATGGACATTGCCGACAGCCCCAACATTGGCGTTTGCCTTTGCGTCGGCTGCTGGCTCGAAGGCGGCAAACAAGGCATGGGCGCCGACGTCATCGAAGCCATCCACTACTTTGCTGGTCGCAAAAAACTCTTCAAAATCCACTTCCGAAACGTCACCAACCCCATGCCCGAACCCTGGACAGAAACCTTAATGGACGACGGCTACATGGACATGCACCACGTCATGAAAGCCTTACGAGAAGTCGAATACGACGGCGCCATCATCCCCGACCACATCCCCGCCCTCTTAGGCGGTCACCGCGCAGGCGTTGCCTATTCCATCGCCTACATGCGCGCCCTAGTCCAAGCCGTCAACAACGAATCCGGCGGCCCCAAATAACCCAACGGTTTACCAAATAAAAGAGCCTTCGTCAAATGACGAAGGCTCTTTATTGCATCATGCAAATCTTACAAGCAACAAGCGTTACGGTTCTGCACCGATTGTACCCGATGCACAATGCAACTATCTTGGACAAAACCAGATTTCAATTTTTTTTAATTACCTCACCCCCCCGGCACAAACCGCCTCAAATAATCCACAGCCTTCGGCACCGCCGTCGCCTCTTCCTCCTCATCCTGCCCCTCAAACACAATCGACACCCACCCATTATAATTCACACCATTCAAAATCTTAAAAATCCGCGGATAATCCAACCACGCCTCTTCCCCACTCGCAATCCGATACACCTTCGCCCGCACATGCACCGCCAAAGGCGCCGTCTCTTCAATGCTCCCATAAAAATTCAATGCCGGATCTTCCTTACCACGCTGACCACTCGCCCCTGGTGACCCCACATATTGCCCCGTATCCAAAATATGTGACAAATAAGGATTGTCCACCATCTCCAAAATTTTCCGAACCTCCTTACCCGTTCGTGTCACACACCCATGATTGTGATTGTGCAACCCCAACACCACCCCCTTCTCCTGCCCATAAGCAGCCACCTCTTGCATACACGGAATCATCCGCTCCCACACCTGCTCCTCCGGCTCACCCTCAGGCACCCACGCCGCAAAAATACGCACCAACGGAATCCCCATAAACACAGCCACGTCTACCCAATGCTTCACATCCGCAATCACAGCTGGCAACTCTTCTTGAGGTTTGCCAAAATTATTGCTCACCCCAATATACGACAGCGCCAACCCACGCTTCAAACACCGCATCCGAATATCCCGCAAATAACCCGGCTCCGTAGACGCAAATGCCCGCGTATGAAGATCAATACCATCCAACCGCAAATCATACGCCTTATCAATAAACCCCGGCAAATCGATCTTGCCATCGCGAAACTGATCTTTATAACTCAACGACATACACCCCAATTTCATCATAACCCGCTCCTTTCATAAATGATCACAAAGCCTAAAGGCGAGGTCTACAACCTCCAGCCTTTTACCTTTGATTCTCTCCTTCACCCAATATCCACCAAAGCATCCAACAGCTTACCCACATCTTTACTCCCATTGTACAAATGCGTTGAAACACGCACCCGCCCAAACTCGCCCCAACAATACACATTGCGTTCCCGAAGCTGATTCACCAACCCACGACCATCTTCACACTCAAAACATGTATTGCCCGAACGCCCCTCGCGCACACCCGGAGAAATTACTTTATACCCCAACCGAATCAACCCATCAGAAACTTGCTCCGACAAATCGCGTGCATGATTTTCAATCCGTTCAATCCCAATATCCAAAATCACACCCAATGAATGATCCAAATGCATCACCACCTGCATCGCCGGGTTGCCCGGGACCATTTTTTCGGGCATCGGTTGCTCCGCCACATCCACGTGTCGCTCAGATGTCTGCGCGGGCCAAACCGCTAAATTGTGCCACCCAAACGACGTAGAGATAATTTGCTCCTCGGCCCGCTCACTCAAATAACAAGGTGCCACACCGTGCGTCGTCAACAACCACTTGTAGGCACTGCTCACCGTGAGGTCCGTCACTTCAGCAGGCACTTGCAACGCACCTGCCGAATGTGTGGCATCAACAGCAAATAAGGCACCCCTCTTTTTGGCACCTTCGGCCAGCTGTAACAAATTGTGACATTGCCCCGTATAAAAACTCACATGTGAAATGGCCAACACGCGCGTACGTGCATCCACCGCATCCAGCAAATCAGATTCGTGCACCGTCCAATGTTTGTGTGGAACCAACCGCACTTCAACCCCGTGTTTGCGCAAATTGCGCCACGCATATGCCACCGATGGAAATTCTAAATTGGTGGTCACAATATTATCACCGGGTTGCCAATCTATCCCTCTGGCCAACCAACTCATGCCTTCAGCTGCCGACGGCATCAGGGCAATGCGATTGGCAGGCACCCCCCACAACTGACTCATGCGTTCGCGACACCGGTCCCCTCGTTCATAAATCTTTGCACGACCCTCATGCGAGCCGCCCTTAAGCTGCGTAAACTCGGTATAGACATCCGCCTGCGACTTCAACCAAGGCGCTTCGCCCCCGGTGCACAAATGCGTGATGCCATCAAGACCAACAAACGCATCAGGAGAAAGCAACGGTTTAATCTCTCGACCTGTTATTTCAGCCACGCTTCAAACCCTTTCATACATGATAGATATACAAATCGCGATCCACACCCGGCACATCAATCCACTTGCCACCCTCACGATGGCTTTGTGCCACGGCAAAACACGCTTCGGTAATATGATGCGTCACTTCAATATGCCCCAACGTGGGTCGGTTCTGCGCCTGTGCATCCAACAAGTCATACAAGCAATCCAATACCGCACTCGTCGGTGTCACATCGGGCAAATCAACCGTTTCCAACATTCGACGTTTCTTTTCACCTACCGGAGCACCCAAACGCCTTAAAGATTGACTCACACCATTGTTAAAGGACCGTATCGTCCCTTCTGTACCCAACACCTCAAACTCCCAATGCCCTGCCGGAATCGTCCAAGCTTCCACACCATTTTCAAACACCATTCGATACGTTGCATTGGGGTCTTTCTCTATCCGATTATCTACAATTTCACCCGAGCGCAACTCACCTTGCACGCGCCTAATCGCCGGATCACCTAATAAATATGACAGTGTATCCATCGAATGAATATGCCCGTGAAGCAAGTTCGTCGCCGCATAATGCACCGCCGCAATGGGCTCACCCACATCCCCCCGTTCAATGGCCTCACGCACCACCCGATAACGCACATCAAAACGCCGCAACACCCCCGTGTTAAACACCGTCTTATTTTTCAAACAAGCATCGCGCACCAAATCGGCCTCGGCCATAGAACACGCCATTGCCTTTTCCAAATACAACATCGGCACACCCAATTCGGCCACCGCAACCCCCAACTCGGCATGGT
>JBLHJX010000299.1:0-6669 GCA_047619225.1 Candidatus Latescibacterota bacterium | reverse complement strand
TTGTATCATGAAAAGATTTTGGAGATTGTGACGCAGCTGATAGGGCTTGGTTTGCGGTGCAATGGCAATAAGTTGAATCTGAAGCAACCTGGGTTTGGCAGCCCAGTGGAGTGGCATCAGGATTGGTCGTTTTACCCGCATACGAATGATGATTTGTTGGCTGTGGGTGTGGCGATTGATGATATGACAGAAGAGAATGGGCCTTTGTTGGTGGTTCCTGGATCACATAGGGGGCCGATTTATGATCATCATTATGAAGGGCATTTTTGTGGGGCTGTGACCGATCCGGCTTTTAGTGATAAGGCGGCAGTGCCTGTGATGGTGAAAGCGGGTGGGATTACGATTCATCATGTGCGGATGTTGCACGGGTCTGTGGCCAATACGTCGGACAAACCACGGCGGTTAATGTTGTTTCAATATTGTGCGATGGATGCGTGGCCCTTGTTGGGTATTAAGGACTATGATGGGTTTAACGACTCGATTGTGCAGGGGGAACCGTCGAATATTCCGCGTGTGACACCGGTGCCTGTGCGGATGCCGTTGCCGCCCTCGTTGAAGTCGGGATCGATTTATGAATCGCAGACGGTGTTGAATAGGTCGACGTTTGGGCAATAGGGCAAATTTAAAAACAAGAATGATGGTAGAGGAGTGGAGATGTCGTTAACACCTGAGTTGGTGAGTGATTTTCATCGGGATGGGTTTTTGTTGGTGCGGGATGTGTTTGAAAAGGATGAAGTGGCGGCGATGTTGGATGCGGTGGAAGGGGGGGATCGTGTGGGGGAGACGACAAAGGCATCGCAGGATGGTACGGGGCGGGCATCTAAGTTGGCTATTTGGCATGATTTGGGAGATGATATTTGGTCGGATGTGTCGACGAACCCGCGCATTGTGAATGGGGTGCGGATTTTGTTGGGTGAAGAGGTGGCGTTTTTCCATGGGAAGGTGATGTTGAAAGTGGCGCGTGAAGGGGGGGCTTGGGAATGGCATCAGGATTATGGGTATTGGTATAATCAGGGGTTTGTGTTTCCGCGTATGATCAGTGCGTTTGTGGCATTGGACCCAGCGACAAAAGAAAATGGGTGTTTGCAGGTGTTGCGAGGGTCGCATTTGATGGGGCGGTTGGATCATATGCAAGTGGGCAAACAAACGGGTGCAGATCCTGAACGTGTTGCACAAGTGATCGATTTTTTTGACCGGGTACATGTTGAGATGAACCCAGGTGACATTTTATTTTTTCACTGTAATCTGTTTCATGCCTCGGATGCAAATGTGTCGGATGTTCATCGTCGGTCTTTTATTATGTGTTATAATGCACTGAACAATCCTCAGTTGCGCGATAAGAAGACGTTTGAAGAGCGGCCTTGTCCTGTGAGTGCAGATGATGCGATTTTGAAGCGAGGGCAGGTTGTTGTGGTATAATTAGATACATAAGAAAAAAGTAGAAGGCCCTCTGGTTTATGCCAGAGGGCCTTCTACTTTTTTTAAGGGTGTGACTTATTGAGAGGGATCTCTTGATGCTTGGTCTAAATCGACAATGGCATGGTCTCCGGCGTAAGCTTTGGTGGCATATTGTCGAATGTCTTGCATATTGGTGAGTATTTGGCTGATTTTCATACCGGCATTCATGATGTTGTCGAGCATCTGTTCTCTGTTTGTTTGGTCTGGGTCGGTGCGTAGTATTTCGGCAAAGCCGATAATGCTTTGGAGGGGTTGGTTAATTTCGTGGGCTGCCGCACCCGCTGTTTCCATGAGTACTTTGATTTTTTCGGTTTCTCGCAACTGTGTCTGTGATTTGAGTAATTGTTGGTACATCTTTGCATTAGAGAGCGCTACAGCAACAAAGGTGAGAAAGGGTTGCATGATTTCTATGCGGTGCAAGACGGCTTCTTTGTCTGCAAACGTACTGCCGGTTGCTAATACGGCGAGGACTTTGTTGCGTTGTTTGACGGGTATGAAATAGGATATTTTATCGTCGTAATCGGAGGGGGAATCTTGGCCGTATCGGTCATCCCATCCTTCAATGACAATCATTTCACCTGCACGCATAGTGGCAGAGGTCAACCCTTTATCTGTTTTTACATTGAAAGATTGCCCGAGCATTTTGTGAGAAGATACTTTGGATTTGATGGTATTATCTTTGGCGTCTAAAACGCGATTGACACTGCGTAGCACTTGCAGTGTCTCTTGATTTTCATCGACAAGTGCGATCATGAGGCTGCGGAAGATGCCTGTTTCTACAATTTGGACGGCCAGCGTATCCAATACCCGGTCTAAGTCTAAAGATTCGAGAATGGTTTGGCTGATTTCTTCAAACCCAGACAGTAGGCGTTCTCGATCTGTTGGGGTTGTTATAGGGGTTGTTATAATGGTTGGATCTTCTGTAAACATTAAATTTGGCTTTGAATAATTTGGGCGACAGCTTTGCCGAGTAGGTCACATCCTGTTTCGTTAAAGTGTACGCCGTCTGGTTTGAGAAGGGTGTCACACCCTGCATTGTTGACAACAGCATAGAGGTCGTTGACGGGAATTTTGAGGGTGTTACATATTTCTTGGGTGGCTTGGTTATAAGATAAGACATCTGCTTCCAATCGGTCAAATCCTTTGCGTTCGTGATGCCAGCTTTCATTGACGGGTGTGGTGAGTGCCCAAATGAGTGTGGCTTCTGTTTCCTTTTGTAGATGTGTGAGAATATGTGTGACATTTTTGCGATATTCTTCGAGGGGCACGGACGGTGTGCCTGTTTCAAAATCTTTTTTTAAATCGTGGAGGCCGCAGTTGATGTGTATGATTTGGGGTGTGTGTGCTTTTGTCCAGGCATCAAGGTTTTCACGGATACGACGGCTGTCACCGCCATTTTGTTTGGGGGACCATATGTCGAGGTTGGGCAATTGGGCACGCACGGTGGCTTCGTAACCCATGCGAATGGAATCGCCGATTAAGACCACGTTAGGCATTGGTATTGTCCTCTTGGCAAAAAATGGAGGGTGTTGTAACAATGGGCATGGCATTGCCTCTTATAAATCGGCTAAAAGTTCGCGTGCTTGATCGGCATCTTGTTCGGCGACAAGCAGAGTGACTGGGCCGGTTGCGTAAATAGATTGAAAACCTTCGCCGCGTGTGATGTAGGGGATGTCGGCGTCTTCAAGGATGGATTTGGCAATGGTTAGGAGTGCGGGGCTGTTGACGAGTGAGATGGAGATGAGTTTGATGTTTGGGTCGGCCATTATTGATCCTCTTTGTCAATTAAATGGAGGAGTTGGATGAGGTGGTTGATTTGGTGTTTGGGTGGCGGTGTGTCGGTGGGCCATGGGAGGTGGCCGCTGAGGTAGATGGCTGTCATTCCGATGGCTTCGGCACCGGCGATATCGTTTGTGGGGTGGTCGCCGACGAAGTAGGTTTCGGAAGGGGATAGGTTTAGGTCTTCGAGGGCCATGTGAAAGATTTTGGGATCGGGTTTTTTGATGCCTGCTGTTTCGGAAATGAGGATGGTTTCGACGTAGGTGTGAAAGTCTAAGCGTTCAATTTTTCCATTTTGAGTTCGTTCGGTGCCATTGGTGACGATGCCGAGTTTGAAACCACGGGTTTTTAAGGTTTCAAGGACGGTATAGGCATCTTTCATGGCTTGGGCGCATTTGGGGTAGGTGGTGTACCAACAGTCGCTGAGTTCTTCAACTGTGGGTGGATTGATCCAAGGTAAATTTTGTATGATCAATTGAAATGCTTCGGTTTTTGGGCGATACCCTTGCCCGTCTGCGTTGCGAATAATGTTTATGAAGTTATCGGTGTCGATTTCGTTGAGGTCTTCGGCGTAGGTGGTTGCCAGTTCGTTTGCGAATAGATCGAGGGTGGTTTTGCGATCTACCAGTGTGCCGTCGAGGTCGAATAAGATGCCGCGTAGGGGCATGGGAGCTCCGGGAGAAGCAATGAATAATTTATAGTGGACAATGGATAATGAAACTCAAAAACTTTAAATTGGGATCAGGGATTGCAAGATAGTCAATGGTGAAAACTAGGGTTTTGGGGTTAGGCTGAGAATGTGGGCGAGTTTTTTGCCCATTGCATCGGCCATGTGTGCAAAACCGAGGTCGTTGGGGTGACCGCCATCGACGGCACCGTCGGTGAAGGCGTCGCTTAAGTAATCTTTGGCTTCGAGTAGATGGAGGTTGAGGTCGCCTTCGCCCATGCGATCCCAAATGGCATCGCTGATGGTCTGGCGTTTTTTGGTGATGGTTTGCATGTGTGTTTGTGACCAGAGTTCGGCATTGTAAAAAATGGGGGTGGTGGCGAGTAGGGGGATGTTGGGGTGTTTTTGTCTTAGGATGTCGATAAAGGGGCGGTATCGTTCTTGGAGTTCTTCAAGGCTGTTGTTTTGCCCTACGTCGATGACAAAGCAGCTGGGGTCGGTTTCTGTTAATATATCGGCGACCTCGGGTTCGCATTTGCCACGCCCGCTGAACCCAAAGTTGAGGTAATCGAGGTTGTATTTGCGCCCGAGCATGTCTTGGTAGCTGAGACCTGGGCGCGATGCGCAACCGCCTTGGGTGATGGAGGTGCCGTAAAAGACGATGGGTTTTTCAAGGGCAAAAGGTGTGGGTTTTTCAAATTTGGCATTTTCGTCTACGCCGATAGATAAGATGTCGATGGGACCGTAGAGAGGGAGGTAGAGGCAGATGTTGCGCATGGCTCGGGGCACGTCATTAAAAAGGGACAATTCGGCTTCGCCGCCCTCCATGTCGGGCACACGTGCAGACCAGCATCGCCCGTTGACATAGGTGGATATGCCTTGCGCGGTGAATTGGGTCATATTGGTGCGGGGTGAAAATTTGGGATATTGGGCGCGAATGGAGAGCGTGGCGGCATCGGTTTGGAAGCGAATTCTGACGCCGGCGGTTTGTTTGCCGATGTTAAAGACGGATTCGGGTAAATCATTTTCATATCGATCTGGAAAGCGTTGCAGTTTGGGTGTTGTTTCGTTGAACCAGTTTAGACCGCAGATTTGAAAGCGTGTATCGGGAAAGTCAATCCACTGCATTGTAACTCCTTTTAAGGCAGGAAGAAGAGCGTAGAGAGAAGGAAGAAGAAATCGGCTTTCTTTTTTCTTTTGTCTTCTTTCTTTTGTCTTCATATTACTGCATCTGATCTATAAATGCAATAAGGAGAAAACATGCCCCATGTTCACGATCGAGGTGGTTGGGCCGATGAGACGCTCATTGACCGTACTGAGCACGCGTTTGCACAGTGGGAAGACCATACGCACGCGATGTTGGAGTTGCTGATTGGGCCGAAGTATCATTTTAACTTGGATGAGTTTCGTCGGGCTATTGAAGGCATTGAGCGAGACACGTATGAGGCGATGACGTATTATGAGCGTTGGTTGACGGCGATTGAAACGTGTTTGGTACAAAAGGGTGTACTGACGCGGGAAGAGGTGGATGAGAGGGTGGCAGAGATAAGCGAATAGACGAACCTGCGGGTGCGCAACGCGCAAGTTCCCGTAGGGAACCCACCAAAGGTGCCCCGCTGCTTACGAGCGCAGTGAGGCATAGACGAATAGACGAAGTTGGAGATGGCTTTGATTGAAAATACAAAATTTCAGCCCGGTGATCGGGTTCGGGTGCGGATGAATCATACGTCGGGGCATTGTCGGACGCCGCATTTTGTGCAGGGGAAGACGGGGGAGGTGGTGGGTGTTTTTGGGCAGTTTCCTAACCCAGAGCAGCGGGCTTATGGGGGCGATGGTTTGCCGTATAAGGTGTTGTATCAGGTGCGGTTTGGTCAGGTTGATTTGTGGGCAGCTTATCAGGGGCCCAAGCTGGATACTTTGTGTATTGATTTGTTTGAACATTGGTTAGAGGCAGAGCGTGGAGCGCAGGGCGCAGATCGTTAAAAAACCTGCTCCGCTCCTTGCGCTTCGCGATCCTAAAAGTGAGGATGAATATGCACGACGACGAGGACCATAGTCGTGATGGTCACGACCATCACGACGATCACAGTCATGATCCCATTACGAATGAGGCAGACAGCAGTCTGTTTGCGGTGCGAGAGACGGCGATTCGGACGTTGTTGATTGAGAAGGGGGTTTTTACGGCAGATGAATTGCGCCAGCAGGTGGAGATGATGGCGGAGCGTTCGCCGGCTTTGGGGGCCAAGGTGGTGGCGCGGGCGTGGGTAGACGCTGAGTATAAAGCACGGTTGTTGGCCGATGGGGAGACAGCGATTCAAGAGTTGGGTTTAGAGACGATGCATACGAGTAAGATTGTGGCTGTGGAGAATACGAATGTGACACACAATGTGATTGTGTGTACGCTGTGCTCGTGTTACCCGATTGCCATTTTGGGACGGCCACCGGCTTGGTATAAGAGTTTGGCCTATCGATCGCGCGTGGTGGCCAATCCACGACCTGTGCTGGAAGAATTTGGATTGCCGCTGGCCAATGATGTTGAGGTGCGTGTGCACGACAGTACGGCAGATATTCGATATCTTGTAATTCCACAACGCCCAGAGGGCACCGAAGATTTGAGTGAAGACGCGCTGGCCGGTCTGGTGACGCGAGACAGTATGATCGGTGTGGCTTTGGCCCAATCACCACAAGGAGTAACATCATGAATCGTTTGACCAAGTCGATGGAACAGCAATGGATGGACAATGGGTATTTGCATTTGAAGAATG
>JBLHJX010000298.1:0-6710 GCA_047619225.1 Candidatus Latescibacterota bacterium | reverse complement strand
TGTCCCATCCTTCGGGTGATGTCGAAATGACTTGGAATGACGAAAGTGTTCCTGTGTCTGGGTCGAAGTGATGCGCGCTTACGGTGCAACCGTTTTCGTTTATAGAATACAGCAGATCTCGGGTTGGGTGGAAGACGAAGTGGCGCGGGCCTTCTGGTGTTTCTGGTTGGATTTTGGGGGGATCGTTTGCGGACAATTTACCGGTCGTTTCGTCGAACCGGAATTGGTAGATTGCGTTGGGTGGGTTTGTATGGGGTACAAAGGCAAATTTATTTGACCGATCCAGCTGAATGCTGTGTGCGTGCTCCTCGGTCTCAATCCACTGTATTGGGTCTTCACTCAACGAACCGTCATCGTTAATTTGATGAACACTCACGGCTCCGGCGCCATAGTATGTTGCCAGAAGAAATCGGTCTGTGTTATCTGTCTTGAGATATGGGGCGCCTTGACTGACGGACGCCGATCCGATGGGTGTCAATGCACCTGTCGATTTATCGACGCGCAGGCTCTGATACTGTGTTACGCCGCGCAAGCAAATGAACATCAGCCCTCCGTCTGCCGTTGTTGCTATTGCGCCCGGTGAACCAATGAGCGAAATGTCTGTTTCCTGCGTCAATTTACCCGTTTCAGCATCCATGATGAATTTTGACAGATGCTCACTTCCCGAATTTGATATGTATACGTGGTAGCTCATGTTTTCTCCATTTTTGATTGTACGACCAGAACTTGAGGTCAGGATTGAAAGGACGAGAATTGCAACGACGCACCGTTCTCCCCTTCGTTGTGATGATGCGTTCTATAAGCGTGTGTGCTTTGGATATAAAGCGGGCACCTTCAAGAGTCAAACAATTTCCGAATTGCCCCTGCGCCCGGTTATCATCTAAGAATTTTATCTCAAGCCCTCGGGGGCCAATTCTCCAATAGAACTCAGTGGAGCCAACCATACCGTGTGCGAAGAGTGATGTGGCGAATGCAGGCCAGTTTGTTGTGACCAAATTGCGATTGATTTGGATTGATCTAAAGGTAGTGTTCTAAGTGTTCTTGATAGAAGGACAATGTGCGGGTTAATCCTTCTCGAAGAGAGACTCTTGGTTCCCAGCCAAGTTGTTTGCGAATGCGGCTGAAGTCGGCGTAGTAATCACCAATGTCTATTGACTTTCGATCTGGAGGAAATTCGTGGATTTGGTATTCTCCGCCTCCGTTAAGTTCTATCAGTAAATCTGCCAGTTCTACCAGTTTGATTGTGCGGTCTCCGCCTAAGTTAAAAACTTCTCCGTTGACTTTCTGGCTTGCTGCAGCCAGTAGAAATGCTTCAACGACATCGTCTACGTAGGTAAAGTCGCGCAGTTGGTTTCCGTTCCAGACTTCAAAAGGTTGTCCTTCGAGTAGGAGCTTGATCCAGATACCGAGGAAGGTTTGTCTGGCGTCTTTGATGCGCATGCGTGGGCCGATGGTGTTTGTGAGGCGCAACGCACAGGCACGGATGCCATAGACGTTGTTGTAGAGAATGTGATACCATTCTCCGGCCATTTTGTTGATGCCGTTGACGTCTACGGGGCGCAGGAGATGATTTTCATCTACGGGTAGGTAATCTGGTTTGCCGTAGATTTGGCGGGTGCTGGCGAAGACGATTTGGATGTCGGGATTGTATTTGCGGCAGGTTTCTAAGATGGAGAGTTGTGCGCGTGTGTTAATTTCTAAATCGGTATAAGGGTCTTGCATCGAATCTAAGTGACTGGTTTGTCCGGCCAGGTTAAAGAGGTAGTCTTGGCCTTGGATCAAATAGCGCATGCTGTGTTCGTCTCGGGCATCGGAGATATTGACTTTGACGCGATCTTCAATTCCGGCAATGTTGAATGGGTGGCCGCCGTATTCTGGGATGAGACTGTCTACGAGCAGGACTTCGGCTCCGAGGTCTACCAGTCTGCGGGCCAAGGCAGATCCGATAAAGCCCAAACCACCGGTGATGATTACTTTTTGGTTGTCGAAAATGTGAGTTGGATCAGACATGATTATTTTAAATGTCTCCCCGCGTGTGAAGTGGCTTGGGGTGCAAGCGTAGGGTCTGTTTTTTAGAAAGAGGAAAATGAGGATGCGAATGCTCTGGCAAATGTTCGCCATGGGATAACAGTCGAGAACAGATATGATGTGCCGAGACCCGCGATGAGTCAAGAAAAAAGTGATTTCGTTATACTGGGCAGGAATGGGGTGGGGTGAAAAAAGATCATAAATAGAGCGTTATAACGGGCGTGGGTGTCTCCAGAATGCTTTTGCTTGACTTTGTTAAGGATGACCATTATTCTGAAAACAGAAGGGTGCGGTTTTACATATGGATTACTTCAGAAGCCGGAGATTATCCTATTTTTTAGGTCAAGCGATGGGGAGTTGGTTTTGGAGCAGATGGAGGCTAAAAAGAAGAAGCTGTTTGGGCGTGAAATGGATATTTGGCAAGTACTGGCCTGTATTCTTTTTTTGGTTTATGTATCGGTTATTTTTACGACATTTACTGAGTATGGTATTACCATTGATGAACCGCCGCAAGCCGAGTATGGCAAAGAGATTGTTAAGTGGTATGTGAGCTTGTTCCAGTATGAAGGTTTTTTTGCCAAAATTAAGACACTGGACTTAGAACGTTATGGCGGGTTTTTTGATACGGTTCTTTATCCGATCACCCGAATATCCCCTTTTGATGCGTATGATACGCGTCATTTATGTTATGCCCTCCTGGGTCTCTTTGGTGTGGTTGGGGTGTACTGTTTGGGAGCGACAGTTGGGTCCCGTGCGACTGGGTTTTTGGCTGCGCTCTTTCTCTGCTTGACGCCCCGATTTTACGGCCACACATTCAACAATCCCAAAGACCTTCCTTTTGCGATATTTTATATTTGGAGTGTGTACTTTATCGTTCGTTGTTTGGGGAGGCTGCCGAGTTTACCTCATGGGTTGATTTGGGCAACCGGTCTGGCCATTGGCTTGACGCTGGGCACGCGTGTGGGGGGGCTGATATTATTGGGGTATCTGGGGCTGTTTTTTGCTTTGCGGTATGTGCAGATGGGTATGCAGCAGAGCGAAACAGGTAGGGCGGATCTTATACGGCGCGGTCTTTTTCAGGTTGCGGCCATTGTGCTGATTGCTTGGTTTACGATGCTTGTTTTTTGGCCCAATGCCCAGCGCAGTCCTATTGTCTTTCCCATTGATGCTTTGATAAACTTTTCTCAGCATGGAACGCCCGATTTTACCACGACGTTTTTTGAAGGTGAACGGATCGACATTACAGAGGTTCCCTGGTATTATGCGCCCCGATGGTTTCTGATGGCGCTGCCGGAGTTCCTGTTTTTTGGGCTGATTGTCGGTGCTGTTTTTATGTTTGTTAGGGTTAGGCGTAAAGATGGAGATATAGGTCTTCTTAGGGTAAAGTTGGAATGGTGCTTGATCGGTTTTAGTGCGTTTTTTCCGCTTGTCTATGTTGTGATGGTTGGAACACCCCTTTATGATGGATTGCGGCACTTTCTTTTTGTGATTCCACCTTTGGCAGTTCTGAGTGCAGCAGGTGTGGTGGCTGCGGTTCGCGACGTGCCAACACGTTGGATGCGTCAGGGATTGATCGGCATAACGGGTGTGCTTTTGGCGCTGACGTTTTGGGACATGGTTCGTTTGCATCCAAATGAAGTTGTTTATTTTAATCGTCTTGTTGGAGGCGGTCTCAAAGAAGCTTCGAAATTGTATCAGACCGATTATTGGGAAAACAGCCACAAACAAGGCGTGCGATGGTTAGATGCTTATTACGAGGAACATCGTCCAGATCGGAAGTTGCGTATTAGCGCGGGGGGAGCAAATATTCAATATGTGTTGGACCCCGATCGATATAACTTTACAGATATTCCGGTGGATGCCGATTTTTATTTGAGCATTACGCGAGATGACCGCCACAGGATGGTTCCGGGAGAGATTGTACACACTGTTGAGCGAGATGGTGTTGGGCTTCTTTATATTATCAGGCCCGATAGCAGCTATAACGACGATCCGTTTTTTGCCAAATCGGAGGACCGGGGCATCCATTTGGCCTGGAAATATATGCAGGCTGGGGCGTTTGAGCAGACGCTGGAGGTCTATCAACAGGTTTTGGAAAATGACCCTCAAAATCCGATGGTTTACCACAATGTGGCCTATGCACATTACCGATTGGGGCACTATCGGGAGGCGGTCGATTTTAGCAATCGGGCACTCAATTTGAAGCCGGGTTATTTGAAGGCACGTCTCTTTCTGGGACATGCGCTTTTGGCACAAGGAGATGCGGTAGCGGCTGTACAGGCTTATAAAGAGGTGCTTCAGCGCGATTCAAATGACGCAGAAGTTCATCAGGGTTTGGCAAGAGGGCTCCAGAAGTTGGGCCGGAGCGAAGAAGCCGTTCGGGCTTATAAGGAAGCGATTCGGATGCAACCTGACGATGTTGCCACCTATCGAAGCTTGGGTGGATTGTTAGCGGAGCAAGGGCGTTTTTCTGAAGCAGAGTATGTGCTGCAAACGGCTGTATCGCTCGATTCGACACAGGCGGTGATTTGGTATATGCTGGCGCAGACCCAGCGATTGGACGGTGTGTTAGAATTGGCGCATCAGAATATTCTCAAAGCAATTGCGCGCAATCCGTCGGCGTTTGATTATCGTGTGGAACATCTGAACGTGGCACGGGCGTACCAGCGAAAAGGTGAGGACGGTCGGGCACTCTCGGTTTATCAGGTGGCGGTGGATTTGACCCCATACTATCCTGAGGCACACATTCATCTTGGCGTTTTGCACCTCAGGCAGAATCGTTACGCGGAGGGGGTTTCTGCTTTTGAACGGGCGGTACGGGTTTTTCCGGATGACCCTCGTATGCATATGGGTTTGGCGCAGGCGTTTGAGCAGTCGGGTCAAGTTGATGCGGCTATCGCGGCCTATCGTGGCGTATTGACACTGATTGATAGTCCTGAAGTTCAGGCCAGTCTTGAGGTTTTGCTTGCGAATAGAGATAAGAATTAAGAACTGAATAAGTATTTAGGAGACCTTGATGTTAGACAAACAGCCTTCGTTAACTTGCTTTTTCCCTTGTTATAACGATGCTTATACGATTGGAAGTTTGGTGGCTGCTGCAGATACGGTTGCGGCTGAGTATACTTCTGATTATGAGATCCTTGTGATTGATGATGGCAGTACAGATAGCAGCCGGGAGATGTTGACGGAGTTGCAGCATAAATATTCCAAGTTGCGCTTGATCCTCCATGAAAAGAATAAAGGGTATGGGGGCGCATTGCAGTCGGGGTTTCGGGGGGCGACGAAGGATTTGATTTTTTATACGGATGGAGATGGTCAGTACGATGTGTTTGAGTTGCGAAAACTTTTGCGTGTGATGCAAGAGGGCGTTGATGTTGTGAATGGGTATAAGTTAGAGCGGTCTGATCCTTTGCATCGTATTGTGATTGGTAAGGTGTATTTGAATTTGATGCGACTCCTTTTCTTTTTTAAAGTTCGAGATGTCGATTGTGATTTTCGGTTGATGCGCCGAGAAATTTTCGATCACATTTCTTTGCATCATACCAGTGGCGTGATTTGTATTGAACTGGTCAAGAAGATGGAATTGGGTGGTTATCACTTTGTCGATTTCCCGGTCCACCATTTCCATCGCACACATGGGAAATCTCAGTTTTTCAATTTCCGGCGGCTTTTTAGAACCGGGATTAATATTTTAAGACTTTGGGTAGAGATTATGGGGAAGCCGTTTGTATCCCGATTGTTTTCATCGAAACGCAATCAGGCAGTGATGGATAGTTGATGGCATAACAATAAAAGGAAGGTGACCGATGAACAAACGCTGGTTAAAACATGCGCTGACAGAAGATGAAAAGCTTGAGTTTGAGGATCGTGGTTATCTCGTTATTAAGAATGCGTTGGGTGATACAAAGCGGAGACAACTGACGAAGGCGGTTGATCGCATTGAAGTTGAAGAGCGCAAAAAACTCAAACTTGAGCCACACAAGCGGGTTCACACACTTGATTTTATGAGCCGTGATCCGGCATTTCTTGACTTGATTGATCACCCCAATACATTTCCAAAGGTTTGGGGGATTTTGGGCTGGAATATTCAGATCTATTTGGCACATATGGATGTGACACCTCCCGAACTATCAGGCAGCGAACGGGGTTTGGGTCTGAGTTGGCATCAAGATACGGGGCGTGTGAATCAGGAGATGGAGACAAGCCCGAGGCCTCGTTTGTCTGTGAAGGTGGCTTATTTTTTGACAGATACGAGTGAAACTGGACGTGGGAATTTTCATGTGATTCCTGGGAGTCAACTGAAGGATAAGATGACGTTTCCAAAGGGGAACCGAAATCAAATGTTGAAGGGGGCTGTGCCCATACTTGCGCCAAAGGGGTCTGCTGTTATTTTTGATCGCCGGCTTTGGCATTCGGCAAGTGCAAATCATTGGACGCAGGATCGAAAGGTTATTTTCTTTGGATATGCATATCGATGGCTTCAGGCACGTGGGGAGTGTTATGTGGAAAAGGTGTGGGATCAATTGAGTCCGATTCGAAAACAGATGTGTCGGTATTCCCCTTCGGGTATTCATGGCTACACGTCGCCAAAAGAAGAGGATGTGCCTTTAAAGAGTTGGATTAGGGAATATCAGGGTGAAGACGCGGTGATGCCTTAGCATATTTGAATGGATTTCTTACAC
>JBLHJX010000297.1:0-6725 GCA_047619225.1 Candidatus Latescibacterota bacterium | reverse complement strand
TTTTATGGAGGTTTTTATGCCCAAAAGCAAGAGCGGCAGCACATCGGGGATGAATAAATTTCAGAAAAAAGCCCATAAAACAGGTGAATTTCGGGTGCGGCGAGAAGAAGTACCTCATTATTTGGCTTTGGCTGAAAGTGAAGACCCTAAAGATCGGTTTGAGGCGGCGGCCAATTTGTGCCCATGCCATATTCGTCATCCGGTGCCGGAAGTGCAAACGGCCTTGTTTCGCTTGATGGAAGATGCTGATGCAGAGGTGCGTGCGCGTGCTTGGCACACTTTGGAGGATGGCGGAGTACCTAATGACCCACGCATGGAAGCTATCTTTATGCGCACACGCGAACATGAAACCGATAAGCGGGTTTTGGGCTTTTTGAAAGACTTGCAAAAGGAAAATTTGGCACACAAAGAACGTACCATGCTTAAGATTGCTGCGCGTTCGGAGTTTGATCAAAAAGGGAAATGTGATTTTTGCGGTGACAATGGCCCTGTGAAGACCGATTATGAAACCGAAATACCCCATGGTGGACAGATTCGTTTTGCCCTCATTTGCAAGGCTTGTGTGTAGGGTGGACAAGGTTTAATTAATTATTTATTATAAAAGGGACGAATCTTTGGTCCCTTTTATTTTTGTACTTTAACAAGGAGTTGCTATGCAGATGTTGGAAGGTCGGCCCGATATTGACTACCCTTGCCCCTGGAACTTTAAGGTCATTGGCCGTGACGAAGCTGAAATGAGACAGGCGATTGGTGATATTGTAGGGGACAAGGCGTATACCATCACCTTGTCGAATCACAGTGCCAATGGGACATATTGTAGCCTGAATTTGCACATGACAGTGATTAATGAACCCCACCGAATTTATATCTACATAGCCCTTACGGAACACGACAGTACCAAAATTGTGTTATAAGCTTGCTTGGGGTGTTTGTCCCCTGATTTTAGCTTGACAATTTCTCTCTTTTAATGCACTATTCAAGCCCAGTTTTGTTGCCACATCTTTGTTGCTTTGATCGTTGTAATTCATTGTAAAATAATTTCATAGACATGTTTTTAAATTGGAAATAGTTGCCAGAGTGCTGTTGCATGTCTGGTGACTTTAGTATTATGAACCCATTACAATTCAGTGTTCAGAACATTATAGAGGGTCAGGCCATTCCCATTGCGATTACAGGCATGGGAATTGTGTTTTGTGTACTGGCTTTGATCAGTCTGTTTATTGCTTTGTTGCCAAAATTAACGGCGATATTGGGGCGATTTTTCCCTGAAACGGAGGTTCAACCCTCTGCGCCAAAAACCTCTTCAAATGATGCGGTATTGGCTGCTATTGCGTATGTATTTCATATGCGTCGTCGATAAAGAATAGAAGCGGATTGACGTGAGGACGGGTTATGGAAATACTGGTTGAATTTTTAGGGACAACGGGTTTTGCCAACTTGACGTTTGGCAATGTTCTGATGATTATCATTGGAATCGTGTTTATCAATTTGGCGATTACCAAACATTACGAACCCTTGCTTCTGGTGCCCATTGGTTTCGGGGTGGTGGTGGGCAATATTCCCTCAATTGCGAGTATGGCATTGGGGGTTTATGATGAGGGCAGTGTCCTTCGTTATATTTATTTTGGTGTCACCTCAGGTTTGTTTCCGCCCTTGATTTTTTTGGGCATTGGGGCGATGACCGATTTTTCGACGATGTTGTCGAATCCCAAACTGATTTTGTTGGGGGCTGCTGCTCAGATTGGTATTTTTTTAACCCTAATTGGTGCCATGTATTTGGGTTTTACACCCGAAGAAGCCGCCGCCATTGCTATTATTGGCGGGGCTGATGGACCGACGGCAATCTTTTTGTCGGCCAAATTGGCCCCTCATCTTTTGGGTGCCATTGCCATTGCAGCTTATTCTTACATGGCACTGGTGCCTGTGATTCAGCCGCCAATTATGAAGTTGCTGACCACAAAAAAAGAGCGATTGATTCGGATGTCTGAACCGCGCACGGTTTCTGTGCGTGAGCGTATTATTTTTCCTATTGCGGCTTTTTTGATAGCCTCCCTGATTGCGCCTGGTGCGATGACCTTGTTGGGTATGCTCTTTTTTGGCAATTTGCTCAAAGAGAGCATGGTCACAGATCGTTTGGCAGAGTCGGCGCGTAATTCTTTGATCGATATTGTGACGATTTTGCTTGGGTTTTCGGTGGGTGCCAGCACGCAAGCTCAAACATTCTTAACCCCTCAGTCTTTGCTCATTTTTGGACTGGGGGCATTGTCTTTTGCGGTGGCAACAGCAGGCGGGGTTTTATTTGCCAAATTTATGAATTTGTTCCTCAAAGATAAGATTAACCCACTTGTGGGCGCTGCGGGTGTGTCGGCTGTTCCTGACTCGGCACGGGTGGTGCAAATGGTGGGGCAAGAAGAAGATCCGCATAACTTTTTGCTGATGCATGCGATGGCCCCTAATGTGGCGGGTGTGATCGGTTCGGCTGTGGCGGCTGGTATTTTGTGGTCGGTGATGGTGAAATAAAGGATTGGGTTATGGCAAAGAAAAAAGTGACGTTTATGTGCACCGCATTTCGCGATGGGTTTCAGTCTGTGTATGGTGCGCGTGTGTTTACGCCAGATTTTTTACCGGCAGTGGAAGCTGCGCGTGATGCGGGTATTACTTATTTTGAGGCGGGCGGTGGTGCACGGTTTCAGTCGCTTTATTTTTATTGTAATGAAGATGCGTTTGCAATGATGGATGCCTTTCGCGAAACGGCTGGCCCAGATGCCAATTTACAGACGTTGGCGCGGGGTGTGAATGTGGTGGGGTTAGACTCTCAATCGAGTGATATTGTCAAACTTCATGCCGATTTGTTTAAAAAACATGGCATGACGACCATTCGCAATTTCGATGCTCTTAATGATGTGAACAATTTGATTTATAGTGGTCAATGTATTGTGGACGCGGGGTTGAAACATCAGGTGTGTGTGACGCTGATGGAGTTGCCACCAGGATGTGAAGGTGCGCATGACGCAGATTTTTATGAAAAGACATTGCGCGAAATATTAGATGCGGGCATTCCCTTTGATGCTGTCTGTTTTAAAGATGCATCGGGTACAGCAGTGCCATCTAAGGTCCATGAGACGATCAAACGCGCTCGGAAGATGTTGCCCGAAGGCACGGTTATTCATTTTCATACCCATGAAACCGCAGGTATTAGTGTGCAGGCCAATATGGCAGCTTTGGATGCGGGTGCCGATGCAATTGATTTGTCGATGGCGCCCTGTTCGGGGGGTACTTGCCAACCCGATATTTTGGTGATGTGGCATGCCCTTCGCGGGTCTGATTACGATTTGGATGTTGATATTGAAAAGGTGCGTGAGGCCGAAGAGGTCTTTAAAGAATGCATGGCCGATTACTTTTTGCCGCCTGAGGCAACCGCTGTAGAACCCCTGATCCCTTGGAGCCCGATGCCTGGGGGGGCTTTGACGGCCAATACACAAATGTTGCGCGACAATGGCATTATGGACAAGTACCCCGACATGATTAAAGCGATGGGTGATGTGGTGGCTCGAGGTGGGTTTGGGACATCGGTAACACCTGTCTCACAGTTTTACTTTCAGCAGGCTTTTAACAATGTGATGTTTGGCCCTTGGGAAAGAATTGCTGAGCCTTATGGGCAGATGGTTTTGGGTTATTTTGGAAAAACACCGGTGCCAGCAGATCCTGAAATTGTCAAAATTGCATCCGAGCAACTGAAACTGGAACCAACGAATCAACCCCCATTGGAACGCAATGATGCCGACCCCAATAAAGGGATGGAAGCCGCACGGAAAAAGTTGGAAGCCGAAGGTATTGAAGCAACGGATGAAAATATTTTTATTGTGGCAGCTTGTGCAGACAAAGGGATGGATTTTTTGAAGGGCAATGCCAAAATTGGGGTGCGCAAAGTTGAAAAACAAGACGATGCCCCGGTATCGGATGGCCCTGCAGAGTATCGCTTGACAGTGAATGGACAATCTGTAACGGTGGCGGTTAATGGCAATCAGGCGATGGTGAATGGGAAGACATATACGGTTGACTTACAGGAATCTTCTGGTGGGACGGCAGTTAACACGGTAGATGCGGCACCCGTTCGGGCACAGATGCCGGGTAAGGTGATTCGGGTATTAAAAAATGTGGGCGACCCCGTGGCTCAGGGTGAGGCCATTTTGGTGCTTGAGGCCATGAAGATGGAAGTGCAAATTACGGCCCCTCAGGCAGGTACGATTGCTGAGCTTCCTGTTTCGGTGGGTGATCAGGTTGCCAATGGGCAGACATTGGCTATGATTGGGTAAAAGAGTAAAAGAGTAAAAGAGTAAAAGGGTAAAAAGTAAAAAGGCGATGGTGGTTGATCATTGCCTTTTTTGTATTGATCTAAGAGGGCGAGATGATACAACCTCTCGTTGCTTTACTGGACGTCCGCTTGTTTGTATTTTAGAATGTAATAAACTACAAAAATTCTTAAGCCGAAGAGATGACTGATGAACTATTTTAGAAGCAATCGTTTTTTAGATATGTTGCCAGATTGGGAGACGGGCAACCCACCTGCGGGGGCACTGGAAGATTATTTGCCACGTATGCGGGCGCTGTTGGCTCGATTGGGCAATCCTCAAGAAGCATTTAAAACAGTGATTGTGGGCGGCACCAATGGTAAGGGTACCACAAGCAGTTTGTTGGCTGCACTGTTGCGGGCATCGGGGAAACGTGTGGGATTGTATACGTCGCCGCATTTGCACACGGTGCGTGAACGCATTCAGGTGGGGGGAGACGTGATGCCGCGCGATGTGTGGGCAGAGGGTGTGACCCGATTGTACGAGAAAAGTCGCGATTTTGAGCGAGAGGGTTTTGGGGCATTTAGCAAGTTTGAAGCGCTCACGGCTTTGGCTGTGCATTTGTTTGCTGAAGCCGGTGTTGAATATGGGATTTTTGAAGTGGGTTTGGGGGGGCGGTATGATGCAACCAATGCGTGGGATTCTGATGTGGCCGTGTTGACTGCGATTCAGTTGGATCATACAGCAGTTTTGGGCGATACGGTAACTAAAATTGCATTGGACAAAGTTTATATTGCACGCCCAGGACGCCCCCTGTTTACGTCTGCGGCACAGGATGCCGAGGTATTACGCGTATTGGAAACGGAGAGCAAGCAGGCATGTTTACATGTTGTGGATGAGTCTGTGGTAGACATAAAAGATCGGCCTAAGACATTTGAACAAAATGCCGCGCTCAGTCTGGCTGTTGGAAAGTATTTGCTTGGGGATGGTCTTGATGCTTCTGTGGTGCAAGATGTGATTGCGTCGTTTGTATGGCCTGGGCGATTTGAGGTGGTACAAGAGACACCCCCTGTGGTTTTAGATGGTGCGCACAATCCCGGTGCCGTGTGTGGACTGGTAGGTGAACTGAAATTGCTTTCAGATGCGTGGACATTTGTTGTGGGGGTGAATGCAGGCCATGATGCGGCAGGTATTTTAGAGGCCATTGCACCCCTTGCTCATGAAGTGGTGTTGACACGTTCTATGCATCCCAAAGCACTGGATTTGACACATTTGAAATCCCATCTTCCGCCTCATATATCTGTATCTGTTGTCCTAGATGGTTTGGCCTGTCTCAAAACGTACTTGGCATCTCCTATTGTGCGTCCAGTGTGTGTGTTGGGATCTTTGCATTTGGTGGCACTGGGACGTGAAGTGTTGGATTTGCCGCACGAAAAAGATGGTTTTAGTGAAGATGTCTTTTTAGAGAGCTTGCAATGTTTGGAAATTGCTTGTCGAAATTTGGGCGTGGTTTATACCCCTGTGTCGGATAATGGCAATGTGGTGCGTATATATAAGGATGGCCGCCCCATGTATTTTATGAGAAACAAACACCCATTTAACGATTATGTGTCGGGGCGCTTGGCCGAAGACAAGGGGTACCAGTATGAATTATTTCAGCAGGCAGGGTTGTGTATTCCAAAGACAATGATGGTGTTTAACCCGCTTGCAGATCGACGGTTTGACCGGTATAAGACACATGCGTCTGTTGATGCTATTGTAGAAGATGTGATGGCGCAGTTTGATTTGCCTGTGGTATTGAAGCGCAATCGGGGGTCAATGGCACAGGGTGTTTATTTGGAGACAGATCTCGAAGGTTTAAAGAAACGCTTGCAGGATTTATGTGAAGAGAGTGGTCGGATGGACAATGTGCTTTTGGTTCAGGCATTTGTGGCAGGACCAGAATATCGCATTGTGGCCAGCCAAGACCATTTGTTGCTTGCTTATGAAAAACAAAGTGATGCGGGTATTGGGGAAGACCTCAACCCCTTGCATCAAGCGGGTGGGGTGGCGATGCCTGTTGTTGATACCGCGTTGCTTCACGAAATGCGTGTTGTGGTTCGGGCATTGAATGGGGTGTTGGACTTGGGTTTTTATGCTATTGACTTGATTGCTGGGGCTGATGGGTTGTCTATTTTAGAAGTGAACCCCAACCCTATTTGTCATTTTTATAATTTGCACAATGGCCGAGGTGATTTTGTGCGTGTTTATGATTATTTGCTGCAAAAATATGTGCTGGTTAAGACATCGGAGTTACCTACCAAGCAAACGACCGCATTGTTGGGGTAAAAAGGGAATTGAGATTTTAGGTTTGGTGCCGATAGTAAAAAAGCCAATAGGTGAGTGGCTTTCAGCGGATTAAGAATCGGAATCGTGCCTTGTTTTGTGTGGTTT
>JBLHJX010000296.1:0-6762 GCA_047619225.1 Candidatus Latescibacterota bacterium | reverse complement strand
CATTGTGCCCGGCACCGACTCGGGCGTTCAAAACTTCGCATTTGGGCACTTGGACTATGACCTACAAATATTAACACAACTCGGCTTCACCCCCGCCGAAGCCCTCCTCTCGGCCACAAAAACCTCCGCCGAAGCCATTGGCATGGCCGACCAAATTGGCACAATTGAAGTGGGCAAAATAGCCGACCTCGTTGCCTTTGATGGGGACCCCACAAAAGACATTAACGCGTGCAGCCGCATCAAAGCCGTATTCTTGGAAGGCACTCGGGTATCATAATATGGACACCCACACACAACAAAACACAGAACTCACCGAATCAGAAATTGCGCAATTTCAAGAAGACGGCATCTTTATGGGCGGTTGCCAAGAATCAGACCTCTAGGCCGACCCTTCAAAAATTGCAAACATCACCCCCAAAGCGGGCGGCATCAGCATTCACCACTGCCTCTCGCTCCACGGCTCAGAAGTCAACCAATCGGGCAAACCTCGACGTGGCATCGTCTTTCAATATCGCGCCGATGACGCTTATCAACTGGCCGACAACATTTGGGAAGACACAGGATTGCTCATGTGTGGTGAATATAAAGAACAAGCCCGCTGTGAACCCGGCGTCTTTCAACTGCCCAAACGGCACCGCGAACCACCCTTTGGAAGCGTGTGGAATCAAGACGGTGCATTAGCCCGAAAAAGAGATTATTTTAAATAGATAATTTAAATAATAACATATATTTATGGTTTACTATAAAATAATGTTTTCGTAAGGATTTTCAAGGAAAATGGTGTTCTAATAGGATTAAAAAATAAATGGCCCACGCTGGAATAATGGAGATTGAAAAATTAGATTGGTCATGTCCCGCCCCCACGCCGGAATAAATTCCAGCGCAACGTTACAAAGTCCTACGGACTAAAGATCAAAAGCGCAATCAAACCATTGACGAATTATTCCAAAAAAATCATCCAGTCTCATTCTCTAAACGCATATTACGGCTTCCAAATCGTCGCGCCGATATAACGATCCCCCTCAGCCGTATCGTTATAATAATACGCCGTTACAATTGCACCATCTGCTCTTAAAACGGTGCGCGGATACCCCATATCTTGGTTGCCACCATCATCTCGCAACACAACATCTTCGCCCCACGTCACGCCCTCATCCTCACTGATCTTCCCTCGAATGCCAAATGGCTCAGCGCGATACCCATAAATAAGCGCGATCCGTCCGTCGTTCAATCGCGTGAGCGTTGGTGGATTGCCGCCCATTCCTGCCGCCGCTACCGGTTGCCCCACGTGTGTCCACGTCAACCCATCATCTTGTGTCACATACGTATCAATCCAATGCTTCTTCTCGGTAAACTCACCCTTGCCCGTGCACCGAACCGCCACCAAAATACGTTTCTCATCCAAACGCAAGCTCGCAGGCATAATCTGAAACCCTTCGGGTTCAGCACTCAACCACGAAAGAAACCCAAACGTTCGCCCTCCATCAACACTGCGCGCACAAAACACACGCCCCTCCAGCCCATTGCGCTTGTTTGCCGTGAGAAACAACGTCGCCACATTTGCACTGTCCACAATATAATCGGTCCGTGCGGCAATCCCCGTTAACCCCCAAGTAGGCAACCAAAATGGCCCCTTCCAAGACTGGCACCGGTCTGCCGAATAATACCAAAAAGAACGCACCCCAGGTTTAAGCCCCGTCTTCGCACACATCAGTGCAAAATCGGGGTGAGAGAAATCCACACCACCGGGACAATCCACCGGCCCATTCTCACCGTCTAACACCTCGCCAACCCACAACCCTTCATTCATATGTTCATCTGCCGACAAACCACGCCCACCGGGTGTATCGCACGGCATTGGAATCACGTCCCAACTTTCGCCGCCGTTTATACTACGCGCCTGCATATTGACAAAAGGTCGCGTTTTGTCACGTGCGTGAAACCCACCTTCAGGATCGGTGTACCCCACCGTAAAACCCAAGACAATTTCATCACTCCACGCCCAAATACCATAATTGGCAGGCCACCCAGCAAACCGTCCTTTTTCACGATACACCTCAACGTGCGTCACACTCATATTTGTCACTCCTTCACCACAACAATTCAGATCTCACCCGGCACAGCCCCACCAGCACCTCTAGAAAACGCCGACCCTACGACCAAACCATCACTTCATCTTCATCTTCTGAATACCCAATAAAAACAGCCAGCACAATACGAGGCTGATCACCCATTACTTTGGGCACCTCGTGAATACACCGCGTATTGAAAAAATATAAATCGCCCGGCTCCAACTCAACCTGACAGTGTTCAATGCCCTTTTCTTTGGCAAACACATCAAACGTATCGGCGTCAATATGAGGTTGTACCTCGGGCTGCCACAAATACCGGTGCAAACGCGACTGAACACCCGCCCCACTCGCATCCGCATTTTGCAAACACAGCACCCCCGCAAACTGATGTTTGTAGCGATACACCGTATAATCCGTGCGCCCTTCACGCAACACCACGTGATCAATATGAGGCTGGTAGCGTTGCCCATCATAATGCACCCGAAAAATCGCTGGACCGTATTTCCGTCCGTCCGGTTCACATGCAACCTTCACTTCATTTTGGGGGCACAACTTGGCCAAGGAATCATAAATCAAATCGACCGGATTATCAAACCCTTTAAACAAAAAATCGAACAAAAATTGTGTTGTTTGTGCGTGTGATAAAAAACGCTCCTTGTCACTGCCTCGGTTGCCCAAACTCGTGCCAATGTCAATGCGCACCCGATGATCTGCAGACGCACGTGGCTCTTTGCTATCGCGCATCATGCCCATATCGATAAATCGCTGAATCAACCCTTGGCAATGTGCCGGATCATAGGCATTGCGCATAATAAACGCAGGCACCTCTGCATTTGCAAGCGTCTGAATAGGATTCTCATATTTAGCCAACGCCGTTTCCAAATCGGGTTCTACACCCGTCCAATCACTCATGACATATATCCCTATCTTAAAAAATTTGCGCCCAGAAGAATGCGAGTCATTCGCGCCTTCACACCGATAGGCACATATATTTCCCTATCACCCGATTATTTGGTCTGTTGTTTCTCAATCTGCTGCAACCGACGCACCCGAACTGGCTTGAATCGCGTGCAAAGTATGCTCGATATTCAACCGAATCTGATCTTCATATTTGGGAAACATCCCCACAACAACCGCATCTTTTTCTTTGATATTGGCAAAGGCATATTCAAATGCTTCGCGCACATCTTCCTGTGTGGTACAGAGCCTGCTCGCCGCCAAAATCTTAAACGCCAAACACATCTTCTCCGTCTGCTGAACCACCCGCAACATCTTGGGCGGATCGTCTTCCCGAAATTCTTCCAATGCCCCTTTGTTAAACGGATCAACCAACGCACTTTCCCGCTTCTGGCGCTGCAAATTGTAAAAACACGTCATATAAAAATCAACATCCCAACCTTTTTCTTCAACATAGTCAAACACCTCAGGAATGTGCGACCCAATGCCCACCTGCACACCACAATCGCGCATACATTTCAAATAATCCTCGGCCTTATCAATCTCGCCATCCAACCACCAATTGTTCACCTTCGTCCCGTGTAAATAAATCCCCTCTGCACCCGTTGCCGCAATCACCCGAATATTCGAAAGACCATCGAACATTTCTGAGGCCGTTTGCGTGATAAACTTCAACTTTCCGCCTTCACGCATAAACAACTCGCGCCAATACAAAACACGATGAAAGTCACCCCGCGCCTGAAGCGTATCAATGCCCGAAGCTTCCAAATTGTGGAAGTATTTCACCACCTCTTCCGCGGTAAAATACGCGCGCATATCCTTACTCATATCCGGTGTAAAATGCGAATTGCCACACAACGGATTGCCGCCGCTGATCAGGCGCGTGATTTCGATATCTGAGTTGCCCAACTTCACCTTGGGAATATCGTACATATCTTCCTCCTAAAATCGTAAGTGCAACAACACGCCCTACCCCACCAACCGCTTCACCTGTCTATAGATCCCCTACCCATTGTCCATTGTAACGGATCCGTCTTCCAACATCGTCAACAAAGCAGAATCGTCCACATCCAACGGCAAGTCAATTCGTGCCCGACGGCGACTCGATTCATACGTTGAAAAAATCAACTCCGTCGCGGCCATTGCCCGTCGCCCACTCAATTCGGGTTCACGCCCACTCTTAATCGCATCCACCAAATCCAACACAGACGTCGTCGTCGCATTCGTTTGATCCATATCATCCAAACAGGGTTCCGTCCACTCGCCCTTCGAAAACATCCGCAGCGGTGGATTGTCACGCCCACCAATCACCTCAATCACCCCTTCTGTGCCCACCAGACGATTCTGCATATGTTGCACATTTGTCCCCCCCGTCGCCAGCAAACCCTCTACCCCATTTTGATACCGAATCCACGACAACCCACTGCCCTCAACCGGCACACCAAAAACCTCTCGCCCTCCCCGTGCATCAATTTGCCCCATCACCCATTCGGCAGGTATATCATCATTGTAAAAGAAAAACATATCAAACCAATGCGTGCCCCAATCAAACAAATTGGGACAATTACCCTCCAAACGGTACAAATCACCAATCGCACCACTTTTGAGCAACTGTTTCGCTTTCACGAACTGCTTCTCAAAACGGCGCTGGTGACAAAACGTAATCACCACATCGTTATCCACACACGTCTGATACAAAGATTTCGCCTCACCCCACGTAGGTGCAATCGGCTTCTCCGAATGAATCGCCCTCACCCCACTTTTTGCCACATCGACAATCATATCGTGATGCATTCGAATCCAAGTACACACACTCACAAAATCCAAATCTTCTTTCTCCAACATCTCCCGATAATCTTCATACCCCCGCGCCACCCCAAACTCACTCATATAGGGTGTACGTGATTCCTCAAATGGATCCGCACACGCCACCAGCTCAACATCCTCAGAAGCCACCCACCCCCGAGCGTGTCCTTTGCCGCGTCCTCCACAACCAATCACGCCTGCTTTAAATTGCGCCATAGATTTTTCCCTCGCTGTTAACGTTTAACAATCTCCAACAATTCTCTCAAAAACGTGAATACACCTCCCGGTGGTGTGGGCCGTTGTGCAGTTGGTGCGGTGTTGACGGGTGGGCTGTGTGGCGTGTGGAACACGAGGTGTGGTGTGGGAACTGCGCGGGCAGGTGAGGGTGGCTTAAGCTCGCAAAAACACTGAAGCCAATGAAAAGCCCTACGCAGTAGCGGATTTCTTTGCCTACTTTCTTTGGCCGTTAAAGAAAGTAGGTCGCCGAAGGCAAAAAACCCAATACCCTCACCCAATCTCAAATCCCTCACAAATCACTTCACAACCGCCGCCCAATATCCCTCTTCGTCAGGTGTCACCAACCGAATCTTCCCATCAATTGCACGCACATCCACTTCATCATCGGCCCACATACAATTCCGAATATCCAGCCACTGAATCGTCAACACTTGGTCACCCATATCAGACACATCTAAACTCACGTTGCCCCCATCAGGAAAAAACACCAAGTACGATTCTCCCACATTGGCAGAGCAATACGCCTCATTCCCACTGCGCCCACCAATCAAATCCAAACGCGGCACACTCTTAAAAATATCGTGCTCCGTCAGTGCCATTCGCATCGATTCAATGTGTGATTGCGCAATGTCACTCAAACCCAAACCCGACGGCGGTCGATGAAACCGTGTGCCTGCCATCCCCACCAATATATTCCGCCAAAATCGCTCTTGTGCATCGCGCGTGGTTCCATAACTCCCTGTATTCGCGCCATAAATTTTCACTGTATTCATAGGCCGAATGTGCCCAGAATCAATCACATATTGCCTTACCGCCAACGGATTGTCCCAATGCACCTTCCCCACTTGATGATTGTTCTGCGACACATCCACAAAATCATATGTCTCAGGATGATCAAACGTCGCTTTATGTTCCTCCGCCAACAAATTATGCGCGTCCCACATCTCTGTCGTCATCACCGTCACACCCGCTTCTTTGGCTTTGGCCTTGATATAGTCCGACCAATACGTGCCCCACTCAGGTGACTCATTCGTTTCATTGTCTATACAATACAATACGTGCCCATATTGCAACGTGACAGACAACATCCGATCCACCTGCTTGTGCTGATATTCCAGAATCAATCTATTGTTTTCCAATGCAGGCACCGACCTGAAAAATGGATTCTCCTTGCGCCCAGGGTGTTGTTTGTATTCCTCTACCAAACCCGACTCTTCGCCCGAATAATTCACATTGTTCTTCGGGTTATACGGGTTCACCTCCCAATTTTCTCGCGCAAAATCAAACCGATCCCACATCTCAAACTGTGCCACAATACCCCGTTCAGACGTCAACTTCATAAAATTCTCAAACCGCGCCCAATGTTCTTCACCCGGTTTATTCAAATCATACAACCCAGTCTCTCCGTCCTTCTCAAACCACCACACATCCCCCTCATCCCGACACGACATCGTACACCGCACATAATTCCCCCCCACCGACGCCAACAAATCCAAGTGCGCTTCCAAATTCGAGATCTGATACACATTGTCTTCCACCGTGCCACCCAACAACAACACAGGCTCACCCTTTAATTGCCAAAAAAACGGGTTCTCTTTATACGGTTGAATATAATCCTCAGCAGACACAGGCACCGCTCCTTTCAAAACCATCCCCAAACACAAAACGAAAACCATCCACAATCGAATCT
>JBLHJX010000295.1:0-6802 GCA_047619225.1 Candidatus Latescibacterota bacterium | reverse complement strand
AGCGGCGGGTGTTGATTTTAGCTTTTCGCCATCTGCTTCTCTTAATATGCAAGGATTTGTTGCGCGCACTTGGGATTCCACCATTGGTGACACAGATGATGCCCGTTTTGCACGTGCGGTGTATTCAGGCAGTGTCTTTTCGTCGCAGGTGAGTTTCCTAGATGTTGAGGAAAATTTTGAACCGGGTGTAGGTTTTGTCAACAGACGCAGCGGTTTGCCCGGGTTTCGGCGCTACGAAGCACGTTTTCGGGCAAGACCTCGTCCTGCAATAGACAACATCCGTACTATATCTATTGGCCCCAAAGTGCAGGTTTTTACAGACCGAAACAATGATGTGAAATATTGGGAGTTTGAGACTTCTTGGTGGACCCAGTTTGATACAGCAGATTGGTATCGCTTTGAATTTCGTCGAGAACATGATGTGGTGGCTTCTAACTTTAGCCCTTCTAAGCGTAAACCGGGGTTGGTGATCCCTGCTGATTCTTATACGACCAATACCTTTTCTACAGGGCCATCGACGAGCAGGTCTCGCAAAGATCGATTCAGTTTGTCTTTTGAAGGCGGGGGATATTATACAGGCCAAAAGTACAAGTTTTCCGTCTTCAATACATATCGTCCTTCTGGGCAGTGGGGCTTAGAGACAGATTATGAAATCAATTGGTTGCGATTGCCCCAAGGAAATGCGACGATCCAAACGATTAGTAATCGGTTGGTGTATGCAGTGAATACAGATTTTTTTATGAAACTATTTGCACAATGGAATAACGATTCACAAGAGGTCAGTGCTAACTTCTTGATGAGTTACCGTTATCGGCCTGGCAGTGATATCTTTTTTGTATTTGACCATGGTTTTGATACGCAAAGTGGTCTTGAAAAGCAGGGCCGTGCGGTATTGCTCAAGGTGTCTTATCTTCTGGGGCTTTAGGCTCCGTCAGATCAAAAACAGAAAAAGCCCACAACGGTGTTTGTTGTGGGCTTTTTCTTGTTTGGACGATAGGGTCTATGTTGAAATCAATTTGGCAACAGCAGTTCTAAATTCGGAGATTTTGAAAGGTTTTGGAAAAGACAGATTTGCCCCTAACTCCAAGGCCATTTGGAGATAATCGAGGCCTGTAGGGTGTGTGCCACCACCTGATAGGGCTATGATTTTGACCACTGATGATTCTTGTCGGATTTCCCGAATCGTTTCTATGCCTTCTTTTTCGGGCATGAGAATATCGGTAACAATCAGGTCAGGGGAGACCTCTTTAAACATCTCAACGCCCGTATTTCCATCTTTTGCTGCAAATATTTCGTAGCCTTCTGACGTGAGCAAATCAGTCAGAAAGATCCGGAACATTTCGTCGTCATCTATAATGAGAATTTTGGCCACAATATCACCTTTTGTTTTCTTAATAGATTTACTGGGTTTGTTAGAAATGGGTCTCTAAGATCGCACTCAACTTTAGGTCTAGCTGTGATCCAGAACACATAACTTACTTTTTTTCTATTCGTTTAGAAAGTTGTTGGTAGATAAGATGGCAACGGGGTTTGTCTAATCTGTTCCCATTGTGTGCGCAATTCATTTACCCAAACGGGGATCGATTTGAGCCTGTGTTCGAGTTGGGCTTCGAAAAGAGACTCGGGTTCAACGGCGCTGCCTTGCGATTCGAGCACCTCAACGGTGTTTTTGTTGAAGGTTGCACTTGCGCCATGAAAACCCACAATGATGGGTTTTACAAATCGGTCGCGCGCATCTCCCTGTTGCCAAAAGTCATAATGGGGTTGATTGCCCGAATGGCGAAAGTTCCATAACACGTAGTGTTTCATGTGGTTGGGAAAGTTTTGGATGGATGCGCCGCTGCCGTACAATATGCCACCATTCACGCGGTCGAGCAAGTTGGCATAGGGTTGGGCACCATGGGCATCAATGCGTTGGTTGTGTTGCATATCATATCGCCAATAGACGGTACCCACTGAGCGGCTGCTGGTGCCGGGGCCGTGATGGTGCGCTGCCTGATCTTCGGATAACCCTACCCACACACCATAACCTCCGTTGCTGGCAATAGAGGAGTGGCCCTTATTTCCCGCTTGTGTAACGTGATACACTGATATGGCAGAACTGGAACCGATGTGAGCGGCGCGATTGCAATTGATAAAGCTGACGCGCCGAATCCAAGAATTGATGCATCGGTTCAGTTCAAGGAGGCTCCAGCCACCATCGTGAATGGCATCTTTGTGATGCACGAATTCTTCTACCCACGATCCGTGAAAACTAAGGTCTTCAATCCCAATTTCCTCTAAGTGTTGATATTCTCGTACCGTCCAACTGTGCAAGTGGTTGACGGGGGCGTGAAGCGGTTCGTTGAGGCGAATGCGATGGCCATCTATTTCTGCAATGCTGTGCTTTTCTCGAACTTGGATCCCACCGGTGCGCATGGCAGTCCAGCTTGGTTCAGTTTGATAAGGCCCCAAAAATTCAGGGATGGCTGATACACTGTTCATATAAAGCGTGATCCATTGACCTGGACGAAGCTTCGATACGTCATCTACTGTGAGGTAGAAAGTTTCCCGACGAGAACTTGCTGTAATTTTTGCAAGCACGGCGTCGCTGGTATTAAGGGGTTGAAATTTGAACATATATGGCGATGTCCAGAGCTGGTCTGGGTTGGTCGGTGGCATGAGGTTCACTTGTCGGATGGTGGTGCCGCCGGTTCTGCTGCCACTGCCACGCAGGATGATATAACTGTTTCTGATCGTAATAATTTGGTTGTTGTCTGTGTTGGTATTCACCAGAAATTCGCCCGGTGGGAAGAAAACGATCCCGCCATTGTTGCGTTCTGCATCGTCAATGGCACGTTGGATTGCCACTTGATCAGACAGGCCGTCGTTGGGAATGGCGCCATAGTTGGTGACGTTGAAAATATCTGAATCGATTTCTGGGACGGGTTTGGCGAAGTAATGGTATCCACTATAAGAGAAATCGGGTAGAATCGGTTCGGAGCCCGCGTTTGACGCTTCAACAAATTGTTGGTAGGTGCGCGATATGCCTGTTTGGGGAATATAGGAGACCGAAGATTGGCGGGTTTGTAAAAAGTTTGATACTTGTAACCAGATGGGTATAGGGAATGTGTCGGTTGGATTTCTGTTGGCGACGAGATTTTGGGGGATGGTCAAGGAAATGGTTTGGGATCCGGGTGGGTGCGTCAGTGTGGTCAGGGCCGCATTGTCGCTGCCAATTGTGAGTTCGATTGGGGTCTCCGTCAGATTGTTGATGGATATGGGGAGTTGCCAAGTTGTTCCGTCAGATCCGAAGTTCTGTGAAAAGGCGATGAAATCCCCAAAGCCAACTTGGCCATCTGCTATAAGGTCATAAATGGCTTTGTAATTAGAATCACCCGTTTGCGTACCGAAATGCTGGGCAAACAGAATAAAATCACCAAAACCGATGGCGCTGTCGTTGTCAAAATCAAATGGGGTGATCGATGTTTGGATTCTTGTGGGGGAGCCCACCTCATAGCTGAATGTCTGGTCCGTCGCGACGATGTGATCGACGAAAAGTTGGACATTGGCATTTACCCCAGTGACTGTTCGGTAAGTGATGTATCGCCGAGTTAGGTCGGGTTGCCCACCCCAGTCGTCAAATTGGGGTTTGGCCAATTCGACCGTTGCCAATTGCCATCCTTCGGGTGGCGTTTGCCCGCTCCAAATGGTATAAACGGCTTCCATGCCACCGACGAGGGGATAGTTGCGAACTTTTATCTTAAGGTCTTGAAGGCCAGCCCCTTCAACTTTCCACCAAAAAGCCAAGGTGTATTTGGGCGAAATGTCTATGCCCGTGCTTTGAAAATTGAAGGATAGGAAACCCGTTCCATCGGCGGGCATGTTGGCCTGAATAGCTTTTTGACCTTCTGGGGCATCCAAAACACTCTTGGCGGCACTGCCCCAACCGGTGAGTGTTTCACAGTCTGTTAGGGTTACAACCGGACTTTGGGCAAATATGGGTTGGTGTGCGAGGATCAAAACAATGCAGCACACAAACAATGAACGGTTCATTTAAGAATCCTCTTGTGAATGAGATTTCAAGCAAGTTGGTATTTTGTGTTTGGCATAATAAATATACCACGATGGGCATTTGGAGACGAATGCTTTTGTGGGTAGGGTGCGATCACAGCAGAGTCGGTTGCCATATTGGCAGTCTTAGGGCTGTTTGTCAATACCTGGAGTGTCATAATGGCATTTGTTGGCTTTGGCATTGGTTTGGATTTATTGAAAGGCCAAAGTTGGAATATGTATAAGGTAAGTTTAAACAAGTATTTATGAGTTGTTTTTGGAGAATCATAACCATTGGCACAGCCATTGCAATAGAGACGAGTTGTGAAGCAACAAGCCAAAAACAACACAACATTATATTAAAGGAGATTCACCATGGCACTTATTCGTTGGCAACCTCGGCAAACATTTTCTGTGAATAGCGAAATTGACAAACTCGTCAATCAGTTTTGGAACGAGCCGCTACGTTATAAGGGGCAGGCAACATTCCCCAAAGTAGATATTGCGGAAAATGATCAGGCGTTTGTCTTGCAAGCCGAATTACCCGGTATGAAAAGGGAAGAGATTAATGTATCTTTGGAAGACGGGGTGCTGACGGTTGCTGGAGAGCGCAAATCTGAGGACGAAAAAGAAGGCAAGAATTATGTTCACCGTGAACGAACCTATGGCAGTTTCAAGCGTTCCTTCCGGTTGGGCAAGGAAGTACAAGCCGCCACGATCTCGGCAGCCTACACTGAAGGCGTGTTAACAGTAACGCTGCCCAAGGCAGAAGAAGTCAAGCCCCGTCAGATTGAAGTTGCGGTTTCGTAAGTTGCCAGTTTATTTGAATGCTTTGGGCCATCTCGCACGGTGCGAGGTGGCCCACTTTGTGCACAGTCGCATAGGAGGCGGTGGTTGATGGATTTCAAAGATTACTACGAAATTATTGGGGTTTCAAAAACCGCCACCCAAGATGAGATCCAAAAAGCGTACCGAAAATTGGCAAAGAAATACCATCCCGACAAAAACAAGGATGTGGGTTCTGAGGCCAAATTTAAAGAAATCGGGGAAGCCTATGATGTGTTAAAAGGACCCGACAAACGCGCAAAATATGATCGATATGGCGCGGCTTGGAAGGCTGCGGGAGATGGTCGTCAAGCGCCACCTGGATTTGATGGGGTTCGGTTTGAGTCGGGTGGCCGTGGGCAAAGTGACAGTTTTTTTGATGTTTTGGAACATATGTTTGGCAATCAATCTGGGGGAAGTCATTTTGGTGGATTTCACCAAGGCAGGCGGCGGGCAAAGGGTGAAGATGTCGAAGCCCGTTTGCCTTTAACGCTTGAAGAAGCAGCAAAGGGTGGGAAACAGACACTCTCTTTAAGTGATCCGCGGACAGGAAAGCAGACATCTTATACAGTGAACATCCCACCCGGAATCAGCACGGGCAAGCGCATTCGGTTGGCGGGGCAAGGGCGTGAAGGTGTTGGTGGCGGCCAATCTGGTGATCTTTATCTTGTGGTTGATTTGCAGAAACACGCCAGGTTTGAAGTGAAGGGGAATCACCTTTATGTCACCTTAGACGTGTTGCCATACCAAGCGGCTTTGGGCGCGAAAGTGACATTGGACACGCTTACAGGACAAGTGAGACTGAATATCCCGGCGGGTTCAAGTTCGGGTAAAAAGATACGGCTGGGAGGATGCGGGTTGGGGGAATCGGGGGATTTGTACGCGGAAATTCGGATTGTTGTGCCCGAAACGCTAACACCGCGCGAAAAGGAATTGTACGAGCAGTTGGCGGAAGAGACGGATCCATCTGAAGAATAATGGATATCGGAAAATTGCGCTGGTTTTATGACGTGAGGAGCCTACAATGGATATGAATAAATTAACACATAAATCACAAGAGGCAGTGCAAGCCGCACAGACCAGAGCCTTGCGCTTTGGGCATCAGGAAGTTGATGGCGAACATTTGCTCTCGTGTTTGTTGGAGCAAGCCGATGGGATTTTGCCAAGCATTGCAATTAAGATGCATGTCAATGTTGAGGCCCTAAAACAAGCTGTAGAAGCGGAATTAGGTCGCAAGCCCAAAGTTTCGGGTTCGGGCGTTGAACAGGGCAAGTTTTATGTCACGCAACGCTTTCAAACGCTGCTGGCCAATGCCGAGGACGAAGCGAAACATCTTAAGGACGAATACGTTTCGGTTGAGCATCTGGTTTTGGCCATGATTGAAGAGGGCGACAAGACGGCTGCTGGACGGGTTTTGAAACAGTTCAAGATTTCCCGTGAGAATTTCTTGGCTGTATTGACCCAAATTCGTGGGCACCAGCGTGTGACAAGCGCAACGCCAGAAAGTGCTTATGAAGCGTTAGAGAAATACGGCATCGATTTGGTGGCGGAAGCACGAAAAGGCAAGTTGGACCCTGTGATTGGTCGCGACGATGAAATTCGTCGTGTGATTCGGATTTTATCGCGAAAGACCAAGAACAATCCTGTGCTGATTGGCGAACCGGGTGTGGGGAAAACGGCCATCGTGGAAGGCCTTGCACAGCGTATTGTGCGTGGTGACGTGCCCGAGTGGCTCAAGGATCGGGCGGTTTTTTCGCTTGATATGGGTGCCTTGATGGCGGGGGCAAAGTATCGGGGTGAATTTGAAGAGCGGTTGAAAGCGGTGCTCAATGAAATCAAAAACAGTGAGGGGCGTATTCTGCTCTTTATTGATGAAGTGCATACCATTGTGGGCGCCGGAAAAACGGAAGGTTCAACCGATGCGGGCAATATGCTCAAGCCTATG
>JBLHJX010000294.1:0-6824 GCA_047619225.1 Candidatus Latescibacterota bacterium | reverse complement strand
GCACAGAACTCTCCAAAGAACCATCTGACTCATCAATAATCATCGGTGGGCGATCTGTCCACGATAGAAGCACATCTTTTACTTCTGCACTGAGTGCCACATCGCGATGAAAGGGTTGCTCAACAAAAATCAATCCCTTCATAAACAACGCCAAATCGGCATCGCCATAAATGGCATCCCACAACGACCGAAACGGTGCCACCTCGGTATATTGCTCATTGCCATCTAACGTAAAAGCACACGCACCTTGCCCAGCCATCAACCCCGCAATCTGCTTCAACCGGCTCAAATCGCGTGCAGCATCGCCACAAAGCTTAATCTTTAAATGCGTCAATCCATACGTCTGAATGTTGGCAGCCAAAGAATGCGGCAAACCATCATCAATCCGATCGGCTTCTTCTATCTCATCGTCTGTCAAGGGATCGGCCAAACCAACCGTATGCCGAACCAAAATGGCTGACAGAGGCGAGTTGGGCAACAAGTCGGCGGGATTCTTATTCTTCAACTCACTGTGAATATCAGCCAACCAAATGCCCAATGAATTGTTGCGCACCGCATCGGCAAACGAAATTCCCTTTGCCCGACAAAAAGCATCAATCACCGCACGCTCAACCAAACTCACCCCAAACGCCCACAATAAAGGCGGATAAGCCGTTGTTTTTGCCCATTCGGCTTGTGCTTTGTATACACGCTGCCACAAATCAAACACCGTTGTCGCTTCACCCAAACCTTCTGCCAACTGACACGCGTGCCGAATAACCGCCAACATCTCATCCAGATCTTCAGTAAACGGCGCCTCGGGATTTTTGGTAAACCACTTGGGCGGCAACCCATCAGCCGCCAACCCCGTCTCTGTTTTTCCATCAACATTCACCGTCACCCGAACAAACAAATGCGGCAATGCAACCAACGACGCAATACCATATTTAAAAGGAAAACGGGTGTGCATGTTGAGAACATGAAGATCTATTTTTTCAACAGAAATCGCCATTTATATTCCACCTGTGGTTGCTTCTATGGTTTCAAAAATTCTTCGGGTGTCAAAACCCCATGCGTAAAGCGCGTCTTTAGAATGACACCTCTATACCAATAAACTTCATTCATGCGCACACCCAATGAGGTCCGTCCTGCTTCTTGCGGTATCCATTCGATGGGCGTAGACATTTCTTTTGTGCCGTTCACATAATGTGTAAACGTCTTCCCGTCCATCACAATAGCAGCATGTTGCCATGAACCAATGGGATGGACAAAGTCTTTCGCAAACTGCGTATGGCTGTTTTCACCCGACTGAATAAAAGTATCTATAAACCACTTATCATCATCCACCAAGCGCGTTTCAAACATCACCCGCCGAGAGGTATTGGCTTCTTGCATCATAAAAAAGCGCTGTTCCCGTAAACCATTTGGATAAGGCTGAAAAACCACCTCAACCGTAAACTGCTCCAAACCCGCCAAAGGGTGGACATCTAAAAAGATACCGTCATCTACCCCATCAAACTCCAAAGCTTTGCCCTTTGTCGTCTCGACCACCCTCGGTTCGCCCTTCACGGTCACTTTATGTCCACCAATTTCTTCCAAATTATCCAATTGCCACACAATTTGTTCCACTTTTTTCTCCTCTGCCAAAACTGGCCCCGTTAATAACAACAATACCACAAGTGTCAAATATTTCATATCGTCCTCTCAGAGAAAATGGCAAATGCCAAACGAGAAATGAGAAGCACGCACCCTTTTTGGGCGAAGGTGCTGGGTTGTTTGCCCTCTTCCATCTCACTTTTATCTTCTTACCGCTCCTAAAGTTCCAATATCCGTACCGCATTATTGTGCAAAATATCTGCCAAAGCATCCTCATCTTTTACCAACCGTTCCAAGAACGGCAAACTCAACTGCGCAAAACAAACACCCCGTGTCGATTCTGCACCTTTCCCATCAAAACACGGGCAATCGGTTGCAAACATCAACTTCTTTGAATGCCGGTCTAAAAACCCAGCCGCAAAATCTTCATCCCGTGTCAAACCACCCAAACCAGAACCCGCAGACAAATCGGCAAACATATTTCCATAATCTGCCAACAAATGGTCGATCAAACCACCCGATTTCACGGGTCCTTTGGGATACAGCGTCTCATCTGCCGACGGTACATCCGCACTGATATGCGTCCACCACGTCTGTGCATGACCTATAAATTTCACCTTTGGAAATTTCTTCAACAGTGTTTCCAAATGATCCAACCCCTGATTATACCCATCCACTCCATCTTGAAAATGCCACGTGACTGGCCACGCAAGATCATTGCACACCGCCAACACATTTTCCAAACGCGGATCATTTAAGCGCACATGCTGCTTTTGCTCCCCATAACCTTTAAATACACCCGTTTCAACCCATTTCTCCAACACAGTCACCGCATCGCGACGTCTCACATCTACATGACAAAAAGGAATGATGCGATCGGGATATTTTTCATATGCCGCAACCACATCTTTGGTCATCCAACCAAACTCATCATCACCATCTTCTATGGGCAAAATCACGGCCTTTTCTGCACCAATATTCTCAATATGCGCAATCGTCTGTTCCCACGTGCGGCCTTTGTGCGTCAAATGAAAATGCGCATCAATCATGCCAACACCTCCACCAACCTTTTTGCCACCACATCTTCCTCACCGGCTTGCATTGTCATCGGTTCAATCAAAATCCCATTGGCCTGACTGCGCACCACAATAGATGGATCTCCCTCACGCAACGCCTTCATCACCTCACGTTTGCGCTCATCCGATAAATCAACATAGGCTCGTGGCACAAAGTCGGGCGAGGCTTCTTGCCCTTCGGTCATCATATATGCCTTCACATGAGGCACATTGGCAAGTGCATCCATCACCACAGTTGCCTGCTGAAACCAACGTTGGTGATCCTCTTCATCGCTTCGACTTAAAAACAAATCGATGGCTGCCACCAAACCCAAAATCTCTTCTTTGCCCACCTTCATGCTGCGCCCAATAGCCGAATGGGGACTTGAATTCAATCTCACAGCGTCTACATATTCTTTTTTGCCTACCACCAACCCCGAACTTTGGGGCCCACTCAACCCTTTCCCCCCACTAAACGTCACCAAGCTCGCACCCATCTTGACCAATTCGGTCAAATTAGATCGCGGCGGCAATTGCGCAGCGGCATCGACCATCACCGGTACGCCTCTTTCATTTGCCCCAGCAATCACCTCCGCCAATTGCGCCTTGCTCTGTTTGCCCAAAAAGTGCACCACCGCAGCCGTCTTATCCCCAATGCCCCCAATCAAATCTGCACCCGTCACCGCATCTTCACTCCCCACCCTTACCAACTTCCCTCCACACACCTCAATACCCTGATGAACATACGTATGCCGATCTACCAAACTGATCACAAACTCATTCTTCCACCCATCCGTATGCGGCAACTGCCGAAGCTTCTCTTTATCCGTCCCCGTCAAACACGCTGCCGCCGACAATTGAACCCCACTGGCTGCCCCGCACGATATAAACGCCGCTGGCACACCAATCCGCTCTGCCAAATATTCGCCCGCCTTCACCACCAAATCGTTCAGATCAATAAACGAACCTGCCGCTTCTCGCATGGCATCCAATGCCTCTACCGGCATCAAGCTTCCACCCAAGGTCGTAATCGTACCACTTGCATTGATAAAAGGTTTCACACCCAATTTTTCATATGTGATCATAATAATACGTCCTTAAGGTTAACAATTGAATTGGGCCAACACTTCGGCGTCAATATGGAAACCTCTCCGAATCAGGTGCCTGCGACAACTCCGCCAAAAACCGCCCCGTGCCTTCCACTGCAGAATTCAGCACCGTCTCTGCCTTTTCTGCCGAGGCTTTGGTCGCATCACCCCCTGCCGAGGCCGGAATATACAAATGCCACGGACGCACAAACTCCACCTGAAACTCTTTCATCGTCTCCAACTTAGGATAGTGAAACGGATTGTTTGTGATCTTGTCTTTTCGCACCAATTCGGGCCGCAAAAACAACACCTGTGAAGTCTCTTCTTCACCCGCATGATCACTGCGATGTTCCCAAACCGATTTGGCTTCATCAGAGGCACACGTCCCGGTATGAATCAATGCCGTAAACAACCCATCTTGTGCGGCCAAATCGCGTTGTGTTGCTCGAATCACATCGGGGTTGCCCCCATGACCATTGATAAACACAATGCGATGCACATCTTCGGCCCGACACAAGGCCACCAAATCTTTGAGCAAACTCATAAACGTAGGCACCTGCATGCGACACGCAAATGGAAATGCCCGAAAATTGTTGTTTAAACTAATGCGTTGGGTGGGCAAACACACCACTTTCCCGCCCAATTCATTGGCCTTCTTCGTACCGCCATAAGCCACATATTGTACCTGAAAACTGTCTGTGCCAAAAGGCAGTGCTGGCCCATGCGGTTCTGTAGATCCAATGGGGATCAACGCCACATTCGGTTTCAGCGCCCGCACATCGTCAATGGTCATTTCTTCCAAAATACCCGATAAATTTTCTGCCATAATCGCCTCGTGCCTAAAAGTGCCCAAACCTATTACGAACCAACATGATAGGTCGGCTAAGCCCCCCTGTCAAGCCATCATATAAATCTTTAAAAAAGCCCATCATGGATGTGCGCCGTCCCAAAGAGTTGGCACTGTGCTCTTTAAATTTTTAAAATTTGGGACCTGCCTATTCCTTGACCAGCCTCCATCCTTTAGGTAAATTGATGCTTCCATTGATTTTATGAACATAAAGGAGCAATTATGGGAAGCACATTTGGCCAAGCCTTTCGCATCACCACCTGGGGGGAATCACATGGTGGTGGTGTGGGCGTAGTACTGGATGGATGCCCACCGGGCTTGGAAATATCGGCAGAAGAAATCCAAATTGAACTCGACCGGCGCAAACCCGGCCAGAGCAGAATCACCACCCAGCGCAAAGAAGACGACCGCATTGAAATTCACTCGGGTCTCTTTGAAGGCAAAACACTCGGTACACCCATTTCGATGATGGTCTGGAATGCAGATGCCCGTTCTAAAGACTACGAAGAAATACGCACCAAATATCGCCCCTCACACGCCGATTATACCTATCAGCAAAAATACGGCCTTCGCAACTGGACCGGTGGTGGTCGCGCAAGTGCGCGTGAAACCATTGGGCGCGTCGCAGCAGGCGCCATTGCCCGTAAATTGCTCGCGCAAGATTATGGCATCGACATCATCGCCTACGTACGCCAAGTACACACCCTTGCCATAAACGTCGATCCCATCACTGTCACACGCGAACAAGTAGAAGCCAACATCGCCCGCGTGCCCGATGCCGACATGGCCGAAAAAATCATCGAACGCATTGACGCCGCACGCAAAGACGGCGACTCTCTTGGTGGTGTGGTTGAAGCCGTGGCCCATAACACACCCGCCGGTTGGGGAGAACCCATCTTTGACAAACTCGAAGCCGACCTCGCCAAAGCCATGCTCTCATTGCCCGCCTGCAAAGGTTTTGAATCAGGTTCCGGATTTGGTGGCATCAGCATGACCGGTACGGCTCACAACGACCCTTTTTACAACGACGGCAGCGGCATTCACACCCGCACCAACTACTCCGGCGGCATTCAAGGTGGCATCTCCAATGGCGAACCCATCATCATTCGCGCAGCCTTCAAACCCACCGCCACGATTCTCGCTGAACAAGAAACTGTTGACACCGACGGCAATGCAACCACACTCAAAGGTCGTGGGCGGCACGACCCATGTGTTCTCCCTCGTGCCGTCCCAATCGTTGAAGCCATGATGGCACTTGTACTCGCCGACCATTACCTTCGTCAACGGGGTCAACGCGGCTAATAACCAATAAAAGGCTCGACCGATATTTGTCGAGCCTTCGGTGCTTAATTTATGAATACAAATATCTTCACCTGCACAAAAGACAACGCGCAACACACCTATCAATTCCCCTGGCGCAACTTCACGCACCTGTTAAAAGAGCGTGCCCAAAATACCCCAGATAAACCGGCCCTCATCTTTCACGACTGCGACACTGATGCACGTCAAGTGATCACCTACACCGAGTTTGAGCGCCAAACAGCCGCCCTTGCTGGTCACTTGCATCGCGACTACAACATTCAACCAGGTGATTGCGTCAGCCTCGCACTACCCAATTGCGCTGAAATCCCCTTGCTTACACTTGCGCTCTTTCGCCTCGGCGCAACCTCGGTTCCTCTCGACCTTGCCAAAGACGTACCGGAGCGCAAACGCTACAAAATTGAAAACTCCAAATCCAAACTGCTCGTCGTTTTGCCCGAACACGCCGATTCCGAGCGAGAGAACATACCCAATATCCAAATCGCCACCACCACCGACTTACTCGCCGCCAACGCACCCGATGCAGACTTAGAACCCGAATGGTCCGGCAATGCCACCCTTGAGCAAGACCCCAATATCGTCCTTTACACCTCGGGTACCACAGGTCAACCCAAAGGCGTCTTACTCACCCGCCAAAGCATCACATCCAATGCAGACGGCATCATTCGCTGGCTCGACTTTGACGAAAATGAACGCTTGAACCTCGTGCTCCCGCTCCACCATATCAACTCGACCATCTTCTCCATCACCAGCTTCATGGTCGGCGGCACACTCATTCTCAACTCGCGCTACAGCGTCTCGGCCTTTTGGCGTGTCATCGCCCAAGAACAGGCCACATCGACCAGCATCGTGCCAACCATAATGGCCGACCTGCTCTCACGCAAAGAAGAAGCCGACGCACACGACGCTTCTTCCCTCAAAAAAATCATGATCGGTTCC
>JBLHJX010000293.1:0-6825 GCA_047619225.1 Candidatus Latescibacterota bacterium | reverse complement strand
CACAAAAAAAGTCGCAGATCAAAACCATGAGGCTCTGCTCTGCGACTCGAAATCTATAATTTGTGATAAGATCAAAAATGATGTGTAATCTTAATCTCGCCGTGGCTGTCTTTTCGAAACGCATAAAGAGGATCGCTCACACCTGCATTCCAAAACCCTCGGCCTTCCAAACCTACCGTCCACCGATCACCCACCCTGCGACTGGCCTCAAACAAAAAAGCCGATGAACCCGATGTGCGATCCACAACAGCACCTGCCAAAACCGAAGTATTCTGTACATCATTCAACGCTATACGTGTGCCCACAAAGAAATCATCTTCAAAAGGAGAAAGGACGTCCCGTTCATCCCACAAATATTCGGCCAACAAACCTACGTCTACACCCGAGTTTTTGATATTGCCCACTGTATATTCAAATCCACCCGTCAACGCCGTAAAACGATCCCCTTGTCCACTGCGATGAATCCCCTCCAACTTCCACAACCAACCGCCCGTAATGGTTTGCAATTCCAAACCTGTTTGGTGCACCCGATCATAAAACGGCTTCAATACCGGTGTATCATCAGATTCTACCCACAGTGTCAACTCTGGGTCACGCACTGTGCCCCAAAAATGAGACAGCCCCACATCAAACATACCCAGAGTATGAGACCAACGCCCTGCAAAACTCACGTGTCGCTTCACATCACCATCGACATAACGTGCATCATCTGTTACAAAAAGAGGGGGTCGCAACCGTCCATCTTGTCCTGGAAACGTTCGTTCTCTGAAATACGGCAAAACAAACAGATCCAGCACCCCCCACCCATTCACCAACGTCACATTCACCATCGGTTGACCAAGCTTGGCTTCCCCATCGGGCCGTTCCACCAAATCGGTCTGATTCACCACATCCACCAAATGCTGAGACTCGGTCACACCCCAGAACACCCGCCGCACACCGGCCCGTATCTCCCACAGATCTGCTACCCGCTCCCAAAACAGTTCGCGGATATCCCAATGCGTACGTCGGCCATCCACACCATCCAAACGAACAAACCCTTCAAACAAAATCCCTTGATTGCCATCATCAAAAAACACGTCATATTCAGGCGCAAAAACAACAGATGCATCCGCACGAGATTGATCCGCATCAAGAGGCGCGTGGGGAAATCCACGTGATTCAACGCCAATGGAACCTGACCATGTGCCTTGGGCAAAAAGGGGAAAGGTCCAGAGCATTAGGGTCAAAAATAAAAAACCCGCCCCTCGCCACCGAATCCCCCTGTGTCCCCCTTTGAAAAAGGGGGAAGTTGATGGGGCTACTTTATTGAATGAACGTTGGATTTTCATTTGGGTATCCGAACAATCGATTGATAAGATGAAAATCATCGGGCGCGTTTGAGGCTGTTTTTATCAAAGTCCCGCTCAGACAATCCAGTGGCAAACTGGTAACCTTCCCAAACCAAAACTGTTGACTTGCCCGTCTGATGATTCATCATCTTCATTTGTTCGGCGCGCCAAAAACGATCTTTGTATTGTTGATAAGCGTGATAGGTGAGTGTCTTGAGCAATGCGTCTTTTCGATCGTAAAACACAATCTTCAAAGGTCGGAAGTGAGTTTGATCAAACCACGTCACTTGCCGTGTATAACCCGACTTCTTATCCAATGGATATCGCTCCACCACATAAGCAGCTTCACCACCCACCTCTTCTTCACCAATGAATTTATACGTGTATTTCTCAACCTCTTGCGACGCAATATCTTCATAGGCAAACTCACTGCCCATAAACGGACCTGATTTATTATTTGATGCAATGCGCTTCACCCGCTTTAAAGCTGGCAAATAAAGCCATTGATCATCGGGACCTGAGCGATGGGTAAAAGACAAAAAAGCTGTGCCTTTCACATCGCGGGGTTCTTCAAAAACCACCATACTGCGATCACCATCGGTTTCCATCTCAAGGGTACTCGACCGCATCCGACGTTTGCTTTCTTCACCGTGTAGGTTGCGCAACACCATTTGAAGTTCAGCCACCGTATCACCAAACCCCGAATCGCGCAAATCTGCTTCAAGTGCAATAGCCAACCCTTTCTCTTCGGGCGTCTTTGCACGATCTAACGAAAACCCTCCAAGGCCTTCGGCAAACAACGTTGCAGGCACCAACGCCAGGAGCAACAGCAAAAGTGGGCTCAAAATTTGGGGAATGGTTCTACTCTCGTATATAGATTTCTGGGACACGATAAGACTCCTTTTAATAAAAGCGCGAAACAACTTTAAAAGAAACACTCTGCTTGTTTCAAGTTAATAAAATTGTGAATTACAAAGAGCTGGGCACCCAGCGGGCCTAAAAGAAACGCTCCGCGCTTAGCGCCCTGCGTCTTTAGTCTCCAGCCGCAGCAAGTGCTTCAGCGGAAGATTCATTTTCACGGGTAAAAACCAGTGGACGTCTGCGTTCAAGTCTCATCAGCAAGGGCGGTAAAAAGAGAAAATCGACAACAAGCGCAAACGCAACGGTGATTGCTGTCATCTTGGCCATATCTCCATTAAAACCGAATGTGGACTGCGCAAGCACCGAAAATCCGGCAACCAAAATCACAGACGTGACAACAATGGCTTTGGCCACAGACGAAAATGCATATCGAACAGCATCTTCACTGTCATACCCATGTTCTCGCCGAGCACGCAGATACTTGCTCAAAAAGTGCACCGTATCGTCAACCACAATCCCCAAAGTCATACCCACCACAACCGACAACCCCATATTAATCTCGCCAACCAACACCCCCCAAACACCAAAAGCAAGCACTGCAGGAATGATATTGGGAATGAGACTAAACAGACCCAAGCGCCAGTTGCCCAAGGCCACCATTAAAATGATGGCAATGAGAATAAAAGCGAGAACCGTTCCGATAAGCATACTCTTGATATTGCGATCTGAGATATAAGCAAACATCACAGCAGGCCCGACACCTTTGGCAAACATATAAGGTGGTGCCTCGTCTTGCAACCACTGTTCACCGGCTTCAACCAAATGGCGCAACTCTTTTGTGGTTATGTTTTCAAGCGTCACCATCAAACGTGTGGCCGACTTACTCACATTAATTTGATTGTTCAAATCCAGCCCATAAGGCAACGACATCTCATACAGCAACAAATACTGTGCCGCCAATTCAGTTGACTCTGGAAGACGATAATAGGTGGGGTCATCGCCATGCATATTCATATTCAACTTCTTCATCGTTTCACTCAATGTATTGACATGCACCACACCGCGCTGTGCTCGGAACCAAGTTGAAAATGCCTCAAGGCGTTCCAGATAAACCGGATCGCTGATGCCATTGTTGCCCTCTGCCCCAATGGAATAATGGATCTGATAGATCCCACTGAGGTTTTCCATTGCAAAGTCTGTATCGTTTCGAAAAGCAAGAGACTCATCAAAATAATTTACAAATTGATCGTTCAAATCATTCGAGGGCAAAAACGCGCCCAATGCCAACACAACAACAGCAGACCCCCACAACAGTGGGCTTCGTTTTGCAATCACCCAATTTGCCAAATGATCCATTTGTGTGTCAGACTTTTCCGAACGCACTTTCACACGCAAGGGCAAAACGGCCATCAAAACAGGAAGCAACGTCACCGAATATGCAAATGCAGCCACCACACCCAATGCCGTCATATTGCCCAAATCATTGAGCGGAGGCACGTCGCTGAAATTCATGCTCAAAAAACCAATCACCGTTGTCACGCTGGTCAAAAACACAGGCAACAAGTTGACCCGCAAGCTCTCAACAATCGCCTCGTATTTACTGGTGCCCAACCGCATCTGTTGAAGCATTGTGACCAAAATATGAATGCTGTCAGCCACAGCCAAAGTCATAATGATCGTGGGCGCAGCAGATGCTGGCGGTGTCATTGGCAAACCCAACCAACCTGCCAGCCCCAACCCCGAACCCGTTGAGAAAATAATAATAAAAGCAGTTGAAAGTGTGCCACTCACCGAACGCAACAACAACCCCATCACCACAAAGATGCCCAAGTACATTAACGGCACAAGCGTTTGCATATCTTTCATCGACGCTTCTTGAAAGGCATTGTTCAACATCGAAAAGCCCGTCAGATAAAAGTCGATCTCAGGGTGTGCCGCTTGTGTCTTTGCAATCAGCTCCCGTGTTTTTGCCACCACCTCTATTTGCGAGTTGGGTGAATTGGGTGGCAACTGAAGCGTCACATTAATACCCGTAACGTGCGCACGCTTGGGAATTAAGAAATTTACCAACCGAGAATCGGTAATGGCCACTTGATGAGCAAAATCCAAGGCCGCCTGATCCATATTTTTGGCATCAATCACCAAATCAGCCACAATGAGATCATCTTCCTCTGCGCGCGTATGTTGAAAATTGGTCAGCCCGTCCACACGAATGGCATAAGGCAGTTGCCAGGCTTCTTGTGTGAGTTCTTCTAAGACACTCAGTGTTTGAGATGTAAAAATTTTCCCATCTTTGGGCGCAACCACCAAAAGCACATTGTCATTTTTGGTGTAAATTTTTTCAATCGCATCAAAGGCCTGCAACTGTGGATTGTCTTCGCCAAAAAAAACCCGGTATTCCGTTTTCATTTCCATCCGAGTCACACCCGCCATTGCTGCAAAAGCAATAAGCAGAGTCCCTAATAATACGGGCCATCGATACTTGATGAGAAACTGGCCATACTGCACTGCACGATCTTGCTTCATATATTCTCCCCGTAACCAAAACAGTTACAATTAGAGGGTAAAAAAATATCAACACACAATCGATTTTTCCGACCACCTATAAAATGCTTGATTGACATATGTTCTCCTTCTTGGATTAACAGCTCTTTACTGTAACCATTTAAGTTACAAATTATAACCAAAAAAAATCACACATCAAATAATCTAAACGTCCAATTCCATTTCTGCCATCCGTGCTTTCATACGCGTTTGGAATGCATCACTTTGGATCATCTTGTCCGCAAGCGCGGCCAATGTTTTTTCGCCCAAGACTTTGCGAAGAGCCACCTCAGCTTCGCCAATCACACCACCCAGTTCATCTTGAATACTAGCGCCAATAGGGCAGTCTGCATCAGGGTCGCTGTAGTGGAGATGAAACAAAGGGCCGTCTTCAACAGCCACGCGAATATCTTCAAGCGAGATCTGCTCAGAAGACTTGGCCAATGAAGAGCCACCACCCACACCGGTTTGAGACATCACCAGCCCGGCTTTGCGCAACATACCCAAAATGCGACGAATCACGACGGCATTGGTATTGACACTGTCGGCAATAAAATCGGAAGTGGTTGCATCAAAACCCCGAAGGAATTTGTTGATATGCAACACCAGCAAAACATGGACAGCGACAGCAAATCGACTACTTGCATTCATAATTGATACCTCCATTTGATTTGTAACAATAATAGTTACAAATAAGTCGGTTGTCAACAACAAAAGTGGAAAACATTACATAATTCACAATTTTTTAAAAAAATTCCTATAAATAACATATAATAAACAATTTATAATTTTAGTAACTATTGTTTACGGAAACATAAAGAGATGTTTTGGAATTTTAAAATCCAAGTAATCGTGACAAATACCTTGCTTTTATTTTTAAGTGCACAAAACGTGTTGTTTTTCCGATATTTGGGTCTACGTGTGCTCCCAATCACATCCCGAGTGAGTATCATGTATTATACTAATGGGAGTTGTTGAAACCCCGTTAGGTATATCTTACCCGAACAATTAATCACACTTTGCGGGGGGGCGATCTTTATGACAGGATACCCGCAATGGATGAGCAGCAACCCAAGACCTCCTCCGATGAGGTCTTCAAGCGTCAAATTGCTGAACACGGTGAAATCTTTCAGCACGAACTGGCTCTCACACAATCTCGTTTTGAAGAACGGGTGCGAGAGCTTTCTGCTGTGCGCCGTATTGTAGACGCGCTCAAATACATTCAAGAACCCCGCCGTGTCTTTGAAGGCATTATTGATACCGTTATCGACGAAACCAATGCCGAGAACTGTTCCTTAATGCTGCTCGACCACGACACCGGTGAACTCTTGGTCAAAGCGGCACGCAGCCAAACCGACACCGAAAGCCGCTATTACGACCCCGAAAATTTGCCCGTCAGCCGATTTCGACGTGGAGAAGGCATTGCAGGATGGGTAGCCGAAAACAGCGAACCCGTCTCTATTGCCGACATTTCACAAGACACCCGTTTTGTCGATGCCACCCAGTCTATTGGCCCCATTGGTTCCATTCTCTGCCTGCCCTTGCACCTAGATGGCAATGTGGTCGGTGTGCTCAACCTCAGCCATCCACGCCCCCACACATTTACCGACGAAGACGTGCGCCTCATGATGCTCATTGCCGATCAGGTGGCAATTGCACTCAACAGCGTACAGCTCTTTGAAGACACAAACAAACTCAACAATGTCCTATCACGAGAAGTAGACCACGCCACAAACGCACTGCAACAAACCAACCAAGACCTGCAAAATGAAATGGCCGAACGCAAACAGGCCGAGCAAGAACTCATTCGCACCCAACGCCTGCGCGCCGTAGGCGAACTCGCCGCCGGTGTCAGCCACAACCTCAACAACATCCTCACAGGCATTTGGGGCCCCGCACAAATCCTCTTACGCGCAACCAGAGACCCTCACTTGTTACACCAAGCCGAACGCATCAACACCTTTGCCGAACGCGCCGCCGATTTGGTTGCGCGGCTCCACCAAACCACACGCGTAACCGAAGAAACAGACCGACAAGTGGTCGACGTAAACGACATTGTTCAAGAAGCCATCGAAACCACCCGCCCCCG
>JBLHJX010000292.1:0-6845 GCA_047619225.1 Candidatus Latescibacterota bacterium | reverse complement strand
GAAATCTTTCGCTACGCCCTTGTCCTTTGCGAATCGGGCAACCACCCAGATCGCCTAAAAACACTCTTTGAAGTGGCCGCACAAATGCAAGACCGCGACCCCAACAGCCAAGGGTATGGCAACTTCCACTGGCGTTGGTCAGAAGAGACGGTAAAAGACTATAACGCCGTTGAGTTTTGTATGCAATCCGCCGCCATCATCTCCCTACGCCATCAAAACACACTGCCCCAAAACGCACGTGACATCTTCCTCGAAACCCTCCAATTTGCAATCGAAGGCTGTATGCGCCACGGCATACGAGAAAGTTACACCAACATCGTCCTCATGAACGCCGGCAACCTCATCCTCTTGGGTGAATCGATGGGCAAACCCCATCTTGTAAAAGAAGGACATCGCCGCCTCGAACTCGCCGCTCAATTCACATATCACTATGGCACACACGAATATGTCAGCCCCACCTATTACGGCGTCAACCTCGAAGTCTTATCCATCATCGAACGCTTTGCCCAAAATGAAAAAAGCCAACAACTCGCCCACGCCCTGCTCGAACTCATGTGGACAGACATTGCCCTCAACTATTATCCACCCGCCCAAAAACTCGCCGGCACACACAGCCGATCCTACGATTACTTACGCGGCCTCGGTCACCTCGACGTAAGCCTCTGGGTAGAAGGGTGGCTCACCGGATCTCAACGCGGCGGCACCGATGCCATCTATCAAGCCCTTGCGACCTATCACCCATCCGAACAAATCCGAAACTTATCCACACAATACCCCCGGCTCATTCGTCAAAGCTGGGACGTCACCACACACGCGGCACGCACCCACTACATCTTATCAGACATCACCTTAAGCACCAGCGGCGCCAACTACCGCGCACAAGACATCATGCTCTCCATCGATTTTCCGGGGCCCCGTGAATCCATACGCGGATACTTTATTCCCGATGCCAGACACGACCCCTATGGCAAAATTAAATTCGCCGCAGGAAACCACCAAAAAGCCCTTCACGTAACCCCTCTATGGCGCGCAGCCCAAAGAAACAAAGATGCATTGGCCATCGTCTCCTACCGCCCCGAAGACCTGCCAGACACCTACACATCGCTTGAATCACACATTGTTTTGCCCTTAAACACAGACGGAATCTGGATAAACGACCGTGCCATCAGCCTAACCGCCACCCCCGTCATTGCCGTACAACCCAACGAAACCATCATCATAAAACAAGGCACCGCCAGTGTCGGCATCCGTGTACCCTATGCCACAAAACAAGACGGCACCCCAGCCGCAATACAGTTGATCAATGATATGAACACCTATGGCGCCATCCGATTAACAGTTAATCACTTAAGCCAATCCAAACACCAAAACCCAAGTGCCGCATTTTGGGTGCGCATAGGCAGTGGCCTAAAAACCAATATCGATTTTCAAAACTGGCAACAGCAATTTATAGCGGCCAAGCCCTTTGTCACATCTGCAGCATCAGACCTCAACATCACCGTACCTGCCACCGGAGGTGCTGTTCAACTCAATTTATCAGGCAAAACCGTCGTCCCTGCGCATACAACAGCCATTCTCGAATACAACGGCGAAGACATTGGGCGCCAAATTTTCGATCGCCTCGACTGGTTTGCACAAAGCATAACATCACATGCACCCGACACCATCCTCGTTTCGCCACAAAAGGGGACCTATTGGGAAGCCGAAAAAGGGCAGATCGTTGCGCCCATGGTCCAAAACCAAGACCTTCAAGCTTCCCAAGGCACCTATGTTTGGATGCCCGGCCCAGAAGGGGCACGGGGGGGCAGTGATCTGGGTGCCATTACTTGGCCTTTGCAAATTCCCGTTGCTGGCACCTATTTTATATGGGCACGTGTACTCACCCCCACACCGGATGACGATTCGTTTTATGTGCGCCTGTATTCACCGCAAGAAATTCTTATTCCCCGATCCGATTGGCATGCAGGCCAGCACAAAACCTGGACGTGGATCCCCATGCGTTTAAACCGTTCAGACACAGCCACACAGTTCCAACTCCCCCAAGGCCATAGCCACCTCAAATTGCGCGTGCGTGAAAATGGGGCCAAAATAGACCAACTCTATATCACACCCAACGCACAAGACGTGCCCATAACCCCACAAGACAATACCGATTTTTAATAACGATGGTGCCACCAACTTTGCCGACTTTATCCTCTTCCCCTTCCAATTTGGCCAAACCCCATCTTAACAGCTATTTTCCGCCCTTACGCAAGAGACATCCATGTCTCAAATTCCGCGTCACACCTGCCCCACCCACACATCCTTAACACATGTAAATGCTGAATTTGAACCTTTTTCTAAAAAATATGGCGTGGTACGACTTTTGCAAGTTTACCCACATCAGGAGGCCGCGCCATGACACCCAAAGAACGTTGGTTGGCAGTACTCAACAAACAAAGCCCAGATCGCCTACCCACAGATTACTGGGCCACCACCGAAGCCCATCAAAAACTCTTGGCACATCTCAACTGCGCCACAGACCGAGACCTCTACACCCGTCTCCACATCGACCGCGCCATCGCTGTGTCACCCCGCTACAGGGGTCCCACCCTTGGCAAAAATTCCGATGTATTCGGTTGCCAGCACAAAGCCGTTCAGTACGGCAGCGGCACCTACAATGAGTGCATCTCACCCCCCTTGGCACATTACCCCTCAGTCGAAGCCATCAAAACCCACTACATCTGGCCCAACCCCGACTGGTACGACTACAGCCACCTACCCGAACAAGTTGCGCAATGGGCAGACTATCCCATTCGCGGAGGCGGTTCCGAACCCTTCCTCATCTACAAAAAACTACGCGGCGATGTACAAGCCTTTATGGACCTCATCGAAAACCCCGACATCGTCCATTATTGCCTCGACAGACTCTTTGACCTGGCTTACACCAATACCCAACGCATTTACGAAACCCTACCCGGCAAAGTAGATCTCAGTTATGTGGCCGAAGACCTGGGTGGGCAAGAAAGCCTGCTCTTTTCACCCCAACACATCCACACCTTTTTACTGCCTCGTATGAAACGCATGATCCATTTGGCACACGATGCCGGTGTATTTGTCTTCTTCCACAGCGACGGTGCCATCCACGACATCATTCCCGCCATGATCGACTTGGGCATTGATGTACTCAACCCCATCCAGTGGCGCTGCCAAAATATGGATCGAGAAACACTCATGAAAGACTTTGGCTCCCAACTCATCTTCCATGGCGGTGTAGACAACCAGCACACCCTCGCATTTGGCACCGTTGACGATGTCAAACGCGAAGTGCGTGACAACATAGAAATACTCAACCAACAAAATCGATACATCCTCGCCCCTTGCCACAACATTCAGGCTGTGAGTCCACCTGAAAACATTGTGGCCATGTACGAAACCGCACATGAACTGGGCACATCATTCTAATTTAAGAGGAGGTCTCCATGGCCGACTTACAAGCCATTGCTGAAAACGTGATTAATGGGCAAGCACCTGCCGTATCTGAAGCTGTGCAAAAAGCCTTAGAGGAAAACATACCCGTTCAAGACATCTTACATGAAGGCCTCATTGCAGGCATGAATGTTGTGGGTGTGCGATTCAAAAACAACGAATTCTACATTCCCGAAGTACTCATTGCAGCGCGTGCCATGAAAGCAGGCTTAGCACTCATTCGCCCAAAATTGCTGGAAGCAAAAATTAAATCTTCGGGCAAAGTTTGCATCGGCACCGTCAAAGGTGATTTACACGACATTGGCAAAAACCTCGTTGGCATGATGCTTGAAGGCGCAGGTTTCGAAGTCGTTGACTTAGGTGTTGATGTCGCACCAGATACGTTTGTTGCATCGGTTCGCGAACAAGGCATACAAATCGTGTGCATGTCGGCCCTACTCACCACCACGATGGCCTCATTGCAAACCACCGTTGAAGCCATAAAGGCTGCCGGTCTCACCGACAATGTACGCATCATGATCGGAGGCGCACCCATCACCCAAGAATATGCCGACAAAATTGGTGCCCACGGTTATGCCGCCGATGCCGCAACCGCAACCGAAAGAGCCCGGGAATTGATCGCCGAAATGGCCATATAACGCGCCCAAAAGGAGACCTGCGCGTGTTTCTAAAACTCATCGCCTGTGAAGTAGCCTATCGTGAAATGTGCTACGGTGCCGCGCGATCCATCAACCAAATTGAGCACGAATTTTTGAGCCAAGGATACCACGACAATCCCGACGTGGGTGTCCACCACATTCAAGAACATATCAATGCCGTAGAGGCCGATCGTTATGATGGCATCTTGATCGGTTATGGCCTGTGCAACAACATGCTCAACGGTCTACAAGCAACGCACACCCAGCTCATCGTGCCCCGTGCACACGACTGCATCACCTTCTTTTTAGGCTCCAAAGAGCAGTATCACCAACACTTCCATGCCAACCCGGGTACCTATTACTACACCTCAGGTTGGCTCGAACATAGAAAACGTGGCAACGAACGCCCCAAACGCAGACAAGGTGCCGCCTTAGGTGGCGACACCTCACTTGAAACCATGATCGAAAAATACGGCGAAGAAAACGCCCACTTTTTAATGGAAACCCTATGGGACTGGACCAGCCACTACTCTCGAGGCGTTTACATCGACTTCGATTTCACCACACATCTACCGTATAAAAAAGAAGCCCAAGAAGTCTGTGAAAAACGCGGCTGGAAATATGAAGAACAACAAGGCGACATGACCCTGCTCCAAAACTGGCTCGATGGCCCCTGGCCCGAAGAAGACTTCCTCATCATCCCCCCCGGCCAAACCATTCGCCCCAGTTACGATGAGCAGATTATCCAAATAGAATCGCTAACAAAATAAACCCTGTGTTATAAACCATGTCCAAAACCCTCAAATGGAACACCCACGCCGACTTGGCCATCACCCGTCACCCCACGGTGTTGCGAGAAGAATACCTTAACCACATGACCTTTGTGAGCAACGACCGGCCACTCTTTACCGAAATCTTCGGCCCCATCATCGGGCTCAAAGAAGAATGGGAAGCCCAAGGAGCCACCCCCGAGGAACTCGATTTTTCTGCCTTTCAATACCGCTGTGAAGAGCGAGGGCGCGTTCCCGTTTCAACGGGTCTCCATGGCGGGCATAAACCCGAAGTGGTCGAAGAAACCGACGATTATATTCTCTCACGTGACGAACTCGGTCGTCTCATGAAACTCAGCAAAGGCATAGCCACATTGCCACTGCCCTTAGACCACCCCGTCAAAAACATGGACGACTGGCTCAAGATTAAACCGTGGTATGAATTTTCCGAAAAACGGTTTGGAAAAGACTGGGAAGCTGTTGCACAAAACCACCTTCAAAATCACCGTGTCTTATGCGCGGGCATTCCAGGTGGGTTTGATGAACCGCGCCAACTCATGGGTGAAGAAGCCTTGTGCATTGCCTATTATGAACAGCCCGAACTCATTCACGACATCCTCAATACCATTGCCCAAACAGCCATAACAGTGCTCGACCGCGTCACCCAAAAAGTTCAAATTGATCTGCTCAGCGTACACGAAGACATGGCCGGAAAATCAGGCCCTCTTGCAGGCCCTCGCCAAGTGGCCGAATTCATCGCACCCTATTATCACCGTGTATGGGACATGCTCCAAGAGCGCGGCACCCGCCTCTTTGATCAGGACAGCGACGGCGATATGAATGCCGTTATTCCCGCATTCCTTGATGCAGGCATCAATCTCATGCACCCCATGGAACCCGCATCCAACATGGACATTGTCAAAGTTCGCGAACAATACGGCACCCAACTTGCCTTTTATGGCGGCATCGACAAACACATCATTCGCCGAAGCAAAGAAGACATCGTTGCCGAATTAGAATACAAAATCCCGCCTATGATCAACACAGGCGGGTGCATACTGGCGCTCGATCACCGCATCCCAAACGGCACGCCCCTCGAAAACTATCGCTTTTACATTCAAAAAGTTTGGGAAATCATTGAACGAGAAACAGCCTAAAAATATAAACATATTGCACAATTACCACCCCAGTATCCACGAACTCAGCAAATCATTCACATATCCAAAATCGCCATTGTTTTCTATGACCACATCATATTGAGCAGCAAATGCAGCGCGATCCGCTTGTGTATCCTCATTCAAAAACCCCACGCGTATGACCGTGCCCCCTTCAAAGTTCGTCACCATGTCAGCATCTTCAAGCGTATCGCCCAATAACAGAACACACGTTCGATCGCCCAACTGACCAACATCAACCAATTGCGTTTTATTTGCACTATGAATCACAGGCTCACCACATCCAGTCACCAAGCCTTGTTCATCAAACTGGAGCCAATTGGCCACCACATCCATATGATCTCGCTTTAAACCTCTCGCTTCCAAAAATGCCACAATAACGTCGCCTAATCCGGCGGATACCACTTGCAAGGGAATATGCCCACCATCCAATGCCTGAAAGAATTTCTCAGCACCATCACGCAACACCATCACATCACGTGTACCCACATCTTGAATCATCTCACGCGTCAAACCAAACGCTTTTAACAATTCAAACGCTGCCACCCACCACGCATTCATAGAACGCAACTTATCTACCTCAGCAACATCCGTTGCCAATTCCATACTCCGATACTTCACATACAGTCGCGCCATCTCATCGCGATACCCGTCACCCAAGTACCCACCATGCACAATCACCAAATAAGACGTTGTCTCTTGTCCATCTGCTGTTTTAGGATACGTCAATGTGCGATCCCAATCACTCACCACACAAATGCCATCTGCCCCTACCGAGCAAAACGTATCCATCT
>JBLHJX010000291.1:0-6908 GCA_047619225.1 Candidatus Latescibacterota bacterium | reverse complement strand
TACCAAACCTATCGCAAACTCGCCCTGGGCACCGCCGCCAAACTGCGCGTCCTCGAAGACCTCCTCAAAAAGCATCCGCGTGACCGTGTGCTCATCTTCACCAATGACAACGAAACCGTCTACCACATCTCCCAAGAATACCTCATCCCCGCCATCACCCACCAAACCCGCACCAAAGAACGCCGCGACCTTCTCCAAGCCTTCAACCGAGGCGACATCCTCGCCCTCATCACCTCTCGCGTACTCAACGAAGGCGTCAACATTCCCGAAGCCAACGTCGCCATCGTCCTCTCGGGCACTGGCACCATCCGTGAACACGTACAACGCTTAGGCCGCATCCTACGCCGCCGCGAAGGCAAACACGCCATCCTCTACGAAGTCATCTCCCGCAACACAGTCGAAGACCAAATATCCAAACGCCGCCGCCAACACGATGCATATGATGGTTCACAAACAAAAATGTTTTAATTAAAAAATATTCTATGTCCAAATGCATAAACGGCTCGGAAACTTACTTCCGAGCCATTTATTCATGACACTCAGGACATCCCTTGCGTCTTGCCGCACAATCATGTACTTTGGTGAAAATTCACTTGATTATCTACGTCTATCGAAAGGCTTTTCCGTGGATCTCACCATACAGCCCCCTCGCCGTGCATCCAGCACCTCACTGTGCGGCATCGCTGCCCTTGCCCGCATGACCGACAAGGCCCGTGCTCATGGTGACGAAACCATTGGTGAATATATCTATGGTGACACCTCTGGTTTAGACAAAAAAGTCCTCACCTTTCTCAACATCGCCCACGATGATTTTTCCGATGCCGCCGAGCAATATACCGATGAAGAACTCAGTAGCTGGATCAAGCGATCCACCGACATCACCGAAGCCGATATCCAAACCTTCAACACAGACCTGCTCGCTTGGGAACCCTTCAACGACGCCAGCCGCCAAAGGTTAATCGACCGCCTTGCCAAATACAATCCCCCCAACCCCGAGCAAATCACCACCATGATCCAATCGATGGAACTCGATGATTGGGGCTGTTTTTACGACGTCGATCTCACAACACGCCCCCCACGCACCCCCTATGATCGATCCATCGCAGGCATTTATGGTCTCATGCGCATGGCCGACAAAGCCCGTGCCGCAAAAGCAGGCAAACTGAACGGGTATATCTACGACTGCCCCATCGACCAAGAGATTCTCGCCTTTCTCAACATCTCAGCCGACGATTACCAAGAAGCCGCCTATCATAACGTCAATAACATTGAACTCAGCGACTGGGTCAAAAACAACACCCAGCGCACCCAATCGGAAATCTCACAATTCAACTATTACATTTCGCACAAAGGTCCCGAAGGTGAAGAACTCCAAGCCATCTTCAACGCCACCCGGGATCGCGTTGCACCTGGTCGCATCGATATCACCTTATGGTTTGACCTACTCGATTTAGACGATGAACATGACTATGGCATTGTTGACCTCGCTCGCCACGCCCCACGCAGCCCATACAACACAAGCCTCCTAAGCATGATCGGTCTTGCCAGACTCATCGACAAAGGACGCGCATCCCTCAGCAATTCGCTTGGCGACTACTTTTACGGCAAAGATTCCTTTCTCGATTCTCACGTACTCAAATTTCTCGGCATCTCCGCCGAGAGTTTCCAAAACGCCCTCAAAGATTTGCCCGACGATGGCGCTGTTCTCAATTGGGTACAAAAACAAATCGATAAGTCTGATACAGATATCATCGACTTCAACGACAAAATCACAAGCCGAGGCCCTCGCAACACCAAACAAAAATCTTGGTTCAAAAAACGCGTAGGCGGCCTCGACCCCAATCGCCCCGACATCACGACGCTCATGGCCATGGTTCAACTCGACGATCAAATCACCTTCATCCGTCAAAAAGCAGGCGTGTAAATCAATTTGCGCCTTGAAGACGACGTTTTAGAAATCTTTCCCCAAGCAGTTGCATTAGCCCTTGAAAAGTCACACAACCCGTAATATGTTGTAGACCAACGCTTGCATCTACTCACCAAACCAAGTGGTCACAACAATCGATCACATAATCCTCCAGTCTCTGTCTCCTGCATTTTGGTAGGAAAGCCTGAAGGGAAGAATATTTATGGACTTTGAACTCAGCCATGTTGAAGCGCGTATTATTGGCGCATTGATGGAAAAAGAAAAAACCACCCCTGCAAATTACCCTCTATCACTCAATGCGCTCACAAATGCGTGCAACCAAAAAAGCAACCGCAACCCCGTCATGGACATTGACGAAACCCTCATTGCAGGTGCCCTCGATGGATTGGGTTTTCACAGAAAACTCACCAAACGCCTCATCGCCCACGACAGCCGCGTACCCAAATATCGCCACGATCTCACTGAGGTATTCAATCTCTCTCCCGACGAGCAAGCCGCCCTGTGTGTCCTCTTGCTCAGAGGCCCACAAACTTTTGGTGAAATTCGCGGGCGCACGGAACGACTACATACTTTTACAAGCCTTGAAGACGTTGAACAAACCTTAATCAAATTGGCCCAACGGGAAGATCCACTGGTTAAACAACTCCCACGCCAACCCGGACGGAAAGAAGCACGCTATGCACACCTGCTCTCAGGTGACATCAACATTGAAGAAATAGACATCACAGAGCCCGCCGTCCTCGAAATACGTGCCGAAAACGCACGTGTCGACCAACTCGAGGTAGAAGTTCAATCCCTCCGCGAAGAACTCCTTGCACTCAAAGAACAATTCGCTGAATTCAAACAACAATTCGAGTAAACCCACTATGCCAGATAGCACACAACTCCCACACCTGCTCAAGCTCCTCGACGACGACTCAGAAATTGTTCGCAAATCGGTCACTCAGGCGCTTCGCGCATTTGGTTCCCAGCTCAAAGCCGAGCTGACGCAGTTACCAAAACCCCCAGATAAGAACCAAATCGCCCAAATACGCGAATTGCTGGGTGTGCAAAGCAACACCTCCGAACCCCATTTCAAACCCGGCCAACTCGTCAAACACAAACGCTATGGGTATCGGGGCATCATTGTGTCCATAGACCTCACGTGCCAAGCCACAGAAGCTTGGTATCAAAGCAACAGCAGCCAACCCGAGCGTGACCAACCCTGGTATCATGTACTGGTTCACGACTCCGATCAATCTACCTACGCCGCACAAACCAGCCTTGAAGCCGACACAAACACAGCAGAAATCAAACATCCTTGGCTCGACGAATTTTTTTCTGACATCATCGATGGACAATACATCCGCAACCAACGTCCTTGGCTCACATAAAGGAATCTTAATCTCGGCCCCATGGATGACCTGTTGAAAGACCACGTACATTACAAAGATGAAATCGTCAAATTACAAGCGGCCTTCATCGCCGGTTATCTGCTGAACCTGACCTGATGCCATAAACGTCAACCAAACATGAACTTAGAACGCTATGCCTTAACACTGCCTATTACCGAGTTTCCAATCGTCCAAGGGACAAACAACACCATCATAGGCATTCGCACAAAGGATCGTGATTATGTCTTGAAACGTTACGATGTGCCACACGGCATAGATGGTATTCAATACGAACACACTGTTTTAACTTGGTTGGACAAACAGAACCTCTCATTCGCTGTGCCTGCACCCATAAAAACCACCGATGGCCGTACCCTTGATCAAGATGCAAACGGACATTATGCCCTTATGCCTTTATTGCAAGGCCATCGCCCCGATCATCAGAATCCCCACCAAATAGAAGCACTGGGTGCAGCATTAGGAGAACTTCACACGGTCCTAAACACCTACCCAACAACCCCGCGCCCACATGCCGTATTGTTCAACGACTTAGGCAATATCCATCCCCTCGTCCCAAACCCAGAAACACTCACCCCTCAAGATGTGGGATGGCCACAAACCACATTGGCAGAAACACACTGCGCCTGGTTGCGCGAAGAAATCGCATCTCTCAATACATTCCTCCGTGAAACATATAACACCTTGCCCAAACAAGTCATCCACGGCGACATGGCCCCCAGCAACACCCTTTACCATAACAATCAAATATCCGCCGTTCTCGATTTTGAATTTACAGGCCCCGACGTACGCATGATTGACATTGCTTCTGGGCTTAAATTTAGCATGCGCATCTGGGAAAATGACGACCCATTGGAGATCGGTGCACATTTTTTTAGGGGATACCAAAACAAGGTGAAACTTACGGAGATAGAACGCGCTTCTTTAATCGATATCATGATCTTGCGCGACGTGGCTTCTGTTATCTGGCGATTGGGACTCAATTTGGCAACCAACACAACACCAGACACCGGGCGTATTGAAGACCTGCGTCAATCTAAAACATGGTTAACCACGCACCGCACTCAACTCGAAGATCTATGCTCAGCTTAATCCATTCTATACCTCAAAAAATAAAAAAGGGCGATCAATATGATCGCCCTTTTTTATTTAAAATCTATTTGACTCAAAACCTGTCCAATAAATCACACAGCTCATACACGTCTAAATCTACGTATTCTGCAAATCTAACAACGCATTCAAATCATCAGGTGAATAAACCGGAATATCTGATTTTTCAAAATCATCACGATTCCGTGTGACAATTGCTTCAACATCCACCCGTTTGGCAGATTCATACAAAACAGCATCTTCAAAATCTGAAAAGTCACCACCAACAGCCATCTTCAATACAGTCTGATCCACCAAAGCAATTTCAAAAAGATCTAACAGTTCACGTATTCGATTTAACGCAATCACTTTACCAACTGTTGGACGTGCTATGTAAAAGATATTTGTAAGAGTCGTTGCACAAAGATATCCAGAAACAGCTTTTTGTTCCACACGCTCAAACAACGACAGCGCTGACCCAGCAAATAGAGCACGATCTAACAATACATCCAACACAACATCTGTATCAAAAAGTACGGTCATCTATACTTTTCCTCAAGGTAGCGATAATAATCTTCTTTATCCACCTTGGCACCGCGCAACGCGCCCCGTAAAGATTCTGTAATGGGGCTATATTTTTTGTCCTCTTGTGGTTTTTTATTTACTACATCTAAAACAGTAAAATAATCGGCCACCAATTGCGACACCGATTTGCCCCTTTTTTGAGCCTGGGCTTTGGCCTTTTTAATCAACGCCTCATCCAACCGCAATGTGAGTTTGGTTTTCATCATGCCCTCCAGTAGTGACGTATAGAATATGACAAAAATATACGTCACTAAATTCCATTGTCAATTGCACAAAACCAAATATCAGAAATTCATCCATCAGAAAACTGTAAACCCCACCTAACCAACATATCCATAAAATTTCAAGCCATTAAAAAACAATACGATACACAAATTTCCTTTTTTGGCACAATCATTGCCATACGCTCTAACTGTATTCGTAGGCTTCATAAAAACAATATAGGAGGATGGGCAATGAAACGATATACAGTCGCCGGACTCGCATGCATATTGGCACTCTTCATCGGATGTTCAGACAACAGCAATCCGTTGGGCACCACAACCGATCATGCCACCATGGGTGAACACCAATATCAATACACGGGCAGAAATGAAAACAATACCGTTATCGTCCAAGGATGGATCAAAGTACATGTACAAAGCAACAATCGCCTCACCGGCACGTGGCATCTCGAATCGGTCAATGGTCAAGCAACCGATTTGCCATTGGGTGATGGCACCCTCGTGGGCGACCTTGACAAAGAAGACCAAGCCAATATCAATCTCCATCCCACATTTACAGACAATAACATGAGATTGATAGGCACCCTTCAAAACGACCAATTCCAAGGCCAATGGTCGTGGATTACGTTTATGGGTCCTATGAAGCAAGGGGCATTTGAAGCAAACAAATAAGTAGGGCGCGTGTGCGCGCCTACCGGCATCAGAGGTTCGGGTTGCTCCCTCGAACCTCTGATGTTTTTTTATTTTCACATTGCCAAAACCTGCCTATCCGTCTAAGTTTTACCCATTCACCGAAAGGACGGTCTCTATGATCAAACGCGTTTATTTTTTACCGCTCAGCCTATTCATTGTATTCAGCCTGTTCCAAACCCATATCGTTCATGCATGTGGCGGTTTCTTCTGCTCCAATGTGCCCATGAACCAAGCCGCAGAACGCATTCTCTTTACCAAACGCGACGACGGCAAAATCACCACCCATGTGCAAATCCAATTCAACGGTGGAAAAACCGACTTTGCTTGGATCTTGCCCGTTCCATCCATACCCGAACTCGGCATCAGCCACAACAGCGTCTTTCAACAACTACAATCTGCCACCCAACCCACTTTTCAGCTCCAATGGGAAGATAGCGACTGCGAGTTTCTCCCACCGCCCATCTTCTTTCGTGACTTCGATGGAGGCGTCGTTTCGGCTACCGCAGAAAGTGTCCAAGTCATCGCCGAAGAACGCGTAGGACCCTACGACACCGCCATCATCACCTCCACCGACCCAACCGCCATGACCGAATGGCTCGTCAACAATGGGTATCAATTAGGTACCCTCGGCGCCGATCTCTTGCGCCCCTACACCGACATGGGCATGTATTTCCTCGCCCTCAAACTCGCCCCCGACAGCGATGTGGGTGATCTACAGCCCATTGCCATGACCTATGAAGCGCAAAACCCTATGATCCCCATCAAACTCACAGCCATTGCCGCCGAACCCAACATGGGCGTGCTCGTATGGATTTTGGGCAAAGAACGTGCCATTCCAGAAAACTATCTCCACGTAGAAATCAACGAAGCCACCATCGATTGGCTCAACTTTGGTTCCAACTATGACCAAGTTGTGATCAATGCAGCCGACGAAGCCGGGGGCCAAGCCTTCACCACAGAGTACGCGGGCAAAAGCGGCATCATGGCAGACCGCATCTA
>JBLHJX010000290.1:0-6952 GCA_047619225.1 Candidatus Latescibacterota bacterium | reverse complement strand
GCCTTAAGTTCTGCCACAGCCAGCAAACGACTGGCACTGGCATTCAGCTCAGAAGCGGCGTGGATTTGTTCGCGTAAAGTCATAAGTTCCCAAATTAAGCGTCAGAGCCAAGCGTCACAGAATCGCCGAGATCCAACATCTCAATACCATCTAAATAGGGTTTAATTTCAAAACGTGTGAGCGTGGCTGTGCGGGCCATGACTTCTCTAATCCGACGGCTGGCTTCAACAATTCGGTCCACCGCTTCCCGCGCGTCGGCATTGTGATCAACAGATCCCTTCAGCCGCAACAACTCGGCACTACCCAACACCACCATCATTGGGTTGTTGATCTCGTGATTGGCAGCCACAATGGTCGCCAACATACCACGCAACCGCTCATTTTCTTGGGTCGCAAAAAAGTTACGAAGTCGAAATCTCAAGATATCTACTCGCTCAGGCGTCAGTACCTCTTTACTAATGTAGTCCACGACACCCGCTTTTAACCCACGGGATTCATCTTCACGGGCGTCCTTCACTGTTAGAAAAATAACAGGAACCTTGTGTAAAACTTCATCCTCTCGCATAGACCTCAAAAGTGCCAACCCATCCAAGTCGGGCATATCGACGTCTAAAATGACCAGGTCAGGGACCGATTTGGTCATCGACACCAACGCACCGCGGCCATCTGAAGTCGTTTGAATATCATATCCCTCAGCCTTTAGAATCTGTTCAACAAAAATGAGCACGGTCGGATCGTCATCTATTGCAACAATCTTCTTTGTCACGTCTTGTCGCTCCTGTTTACGGGTACAATGACCTTCATCAACGCCCCCCCCCATTCCGACTCACCCACCACGATCTCTCCACCGTGTGCTTGCACCACTTCTTGGCTAATGGCCAATCCCAAGCCCAACCCAGGCTTTCGAGCAGCATCCGAACGGATCTGATAAAATTTCCCAAAAATCTGTTCTCGCTCATCAGCAGGTACCCCCGGACCCGAATCAGCAACGGTGAAATGTATCTGCTCATCTTGAATCAACCCCGCCAGCAAAACTTGTCCACCAGGGGGGGTGAACTTAAATGCGTTGTCCACCAGATTTCCCAAAACCTGCTGCAAACGCCGCTCATCAGCTAAGAAGAGCACATCTTCGTCAGGAAAATTCACATTGAATGTGATATGAGATTGTGCGGCCTTTTGACGAAATGCCAAATCACAACCCGCCAATAAAAACCGCAATGAGACCTCTGCGTCAAGCACAACGGCCAATGGATCGCGCTCTAACCGGGCCAAAAAAAGCATATCATCAATCATGGCGCCCAAATGATCTGTCGCCGACCGCGCAAGAGCTAACGGTGCCTCTCCCTCGGCCTCACCCAACTGCGCCAATGACCGTTCCACCGTCAACAAAGGCTTTCGCAGTTCGTGGCGAATCATTGAGAAAAAATCTTCGCGCAACTGCTCTGCTTGCGCGGCCATCTGTCGCTTCGAAGTGATATCTTGAATTACGACCACAACACCGGTGTCGCTGCCTGCAACCTGAAAAGGACGCGTAGTGACCGCCACAGGTGGCTGTCCATCCAATTCGGTCTCAAATGGGCGTGTGTGCAATGCCTCCAATGCCACACCCAAGTGATCTCCAATAGCTGCCCAACCAAACGTCAATTTCTCCGCCAAACTATTGGCCTTGAGCACTTGTCCCAAATGATCGAGCAAAATCACGCCCACAGGTACCATTTCCAGAATCGAACTGACCTCTTCTTGACTGACGGCCAACTTCCCCCGTAACCGAGCCAGCGCCTCAAACGCCACCACTTCTTGGCGCAACACGTCGTCGTGACCTCTCTGAGCCCCTACCCAATCAACCAACTGCGTGTAAAGACCGTCTGCTACAGACAGTCGAACAAAGTTCCCATCGTCTAATAACACGCCCACCTGACACAGATCTCCAACAACATCAGAAAGTTCTTTGCGGTGCCCAAACCGCGCCACAAGCTGAGAAGAATGCAGCTCCAAAAAAGGGTTTTCAAAAAAGGCGGTCGCAATGTCTCCTGTCAAATCCAACAGGTCAGGGTTCAAAGTTTCGAGCAATTCTCGCATCATCGACACCTCTGCGAATCTTTATAGAAGTCAGTGCTTAAAAACAGAATATACGGCCAATTAAGCACACGAGACAAGGCACAGTCTACATATCTCTCCGTCACGCTTTCCAAAAGTGACTTTAAGCTTGATTAATACCATATTTTGTGCTATACTAGTCCAGAAACACAATATAGCGACATAAATGACAATTCAGTAAAAAGGAAAAGACGCATGAAATGCCCTTACTGTGGTGCTTTAGACGACAAAGTTGTCGATTCACGCTCAAGCAAAGAAGGCACCGCCATTCGTAGACGACGTGAATGCCTCGAATGTGAACGCAGATTCACCACCTATGAATACATAGAAGACATTCCGCTCACCGTCATTAAGACCGATGGACGACGCGAACCCTTTGACAAAAATAAACTCACAGCCAAAATCAGACTCTCTTGTACCAAACGGCCCATCTCAATAGCACAAATTGACGAAATAGCCGACAGAATAGAAGACCAACTGGTGGGTTTGGGAGAACGCGAAATTGAGGCCAAAGAACATATTGGCGAGTTGGTCATGAAAGAACTTAAAGCGCTTGATGATGTCGCCTATGTTCGCTTTGCATCTGTTTACCGCCAATTCAAAGACCTTAGCGATTTTGAAAAAGAATTGCGCCAATTTGGTAGCAAATCAAAACCATAAGCCCAAAACTCCGGGGTCACAAGAAGACCCATCTATACAATATTCTATTGTTTGAATGCCACACTCTAAGGACACAAAGATGAAAATTACGAGACGTTATACCACACCAGACATGAATCCTTTAGACCAAGTTGAGTACACGCAACGTACATCGGTGATCACCAACCCAGATGGCTCCGAAGTCTTTCGAATGGATCATGTTGAGGTGCCCAAATCTTGGTCGCAATTGGCGACAGACATTGTCGTGTCTAAATATTTCCGTAAAGGTGGCATTCCCAAAACGGGGCATGAAACGTCTGTAAAACAAGTCGTACACCGCATCGCCAACACAGTACGCCAAGCGGGCGAAGACTTAGGCGATTATTTTGACACGCCCGAAGATGCAGATGCCTTTGAAGCTGAACTTGCTTACCACTTGGTTCATCAAAAAGGGGCGTTTAACTCTCCGGTTTGGTTCAACTGCGGCCTATTTCATCAATACAAAATTAAAGGGTCAAGTGGCAGTTGGTTTTGGAATCACCAAAAAGACCGGATTGAAGAAACCAAAGATGCCTACTCTCACCCCCAATGTTCTGCTTGTTATATTCAATCGGTTGAAGACGATATGATGTCTATTTTCGAACTGGTCAAAAACGAAGCTTGGCTTTTCAAATATGGGTCGGGCACCGGTACGAATTTTTCCAAAGTACGTGGCAAAATGGAAACGCTCTCGGGGGGGGGGACGTCTTCGGGCTTGATGTCTTTTCTCGAAGTTTTTGACCGGGCAGCTGGCGCTACCAAGTCTGGCGGCATCACCCGGCGCGCAGCCAAAATGGTTTGCCTCGATATGGACCACCCTGAAATTGTTGATTTTATCAACTGGAAATCAGGAGAAGAAAAGAAAGTAGCCGCCCTCATTGCCGGAGGTTATAGCTCAGATTTTAACGGTGAAGCCTACAAAACAGTCTCGGGGCAAAACTCCAACAATTCGGTTCGCATTACCGACGAATTTATGGAAGCCGTTGAAAATGATGGCGAATGGAATACAACTTTGCGCACCACGGGTGAAGTGCACGAAACCTTCAAAGCCCGTGACCTGATGGATCAGATCAGCAACGCAGCTTGGGCCTGTGCTGATCCAGGAATGCAATATGACACCACCATTAACAAATGGCATACCGCACCCAATACAGGTCGGATCAACAGCTCTAATCCATGTAGCGAGTACATGTATCTCGACGACAGTGCGTGCAACTTATCCTCAATCAACTTGCTGCACTACCTCAATGAAGACGGCAGCTTTGATATTGAAGGTTTTCGCTTTGCGTGCAAACTCTTTCTTCTCGCGCAAGAAATTATGGTGGACTTGGCCTCCTACCCAACCAAACCCATCGCACAAAACAGCCACGACTTTCGTCCTCTTGGTTTAGGATATGCCAACCTTGGCTCGTTACTCATGGTCATGGGCTTGCCTTATAACAGCGATGAAGGCCGCGCCATTTGCAGCGCCATCACCGCCATTATGTGTGGCCACGCTTATGCCACCTCTGCCGAGATCGCAAAAAAGAAATCGCCATTCCCCGGTTTTGCAGCCAATCGAGAACCCATGTTAGGTGTCATGAAAATGCACCAAAAAGCAGCCCATGCCATTGATGCCAATCACTGTGCAGCTGATTTGTTCCACGCAGCGTGTGAAGATTGGGACAAGGCCGTTGCACTGGGTGAACAACATGGTTACCGAAACGGGCAAGCCACCGTCATTGCCCCCACGGGCACCATTGGTTTGTTAATGGACTGCGACACCACGGGCATAGAACCCGACTTTGCTTTGGTCAAATTCAAAAAACTTTCCGGCGGTGGATATTTCAAAATCGTGAATGCTTCCGTTCCCCTAGCACTGACCCGCTTGGGTTATTCCTCTGCCGAAGCCAAAAGCATCGTTGCCTTTATTTGCGGCACACTGACACTGCAAACCGATGCCCCAATTAACGCAACCATTTTGCGGGATCACGGGCTAACAAACGAAGACATTGAGAAAATCGAATTGGCACTTCCCAGTGCTTTTGAGCTTTCACAAGTAATCGCCCCTTGGGTCTTGGGTGAAGAAACAATGCAAAGGCTTGAAATCACGCCGGAGCGATATCAAGCCCCCACATTTAACCTATTGGCAACACTTGGTTTTTCAACCCTTGAAATTAACGCAGCAAGCGACATCATTTGTGGGTCTATGACCATCGAAGGCGCACCACACCTTAAAGAAGAACACTTGGCCGTATTCGACTGTGCGAATACGTGCGGAAAAAAGGGCAAGCGATTTATTGCGCCAATGGCCCACGTGACAATGATGGCAGCTGCTCAACCCTTTATCTCTGGGGCAATCTCCAAAACAGTCAATGTACCACACGAAACCACAACCGAAGAAATTCAAGATGTCTATATCCAAGGTTGGAAACTCGGTCTCAAAGCCGTGGCCATTTACCGCGACGGTTCTAAACTCTCGCAGCCTCTTAATTCGACAGGTTCAGATAGTGCAGAAAGTGAAATAGAGCCTGTGACAGAAGGTATTGCAGAAGTTGTTTCTGCAAACGCGTCAACAGACCTAATAGAGGCCAAAGGGTTACAACTGCCCCACCGACGACGTCTGCCAAAAAAACGCCAAGGTTTTACGCAAGAAGCACGCGTGGCAGGTCACAAAGTTTTTTTGCGAACTGGGGAATATGAAGATGGCGACTTAGGAGAAATTTTCATCGATATGCACAAAGAGGGCGCGCCTTTTCGCAGTATGCTCAACTGTTTTGCGATTGCCATTTCCAAGGGCTTGCAATATGGTGTGCCTCTCAAAGACTTTGTCGACACGTTCACCTTCACGCGCTTTGAACCCTGGGGAACGGTCGAACACCCCAACATCAAATTCTCGACCTCCGTGATCGATTATATCTTCCGGGTATTGGGTTATGAGTACCTTGGACGAACGGACTTTCTGCAGGTCAAGCCCGAAGATATGACCCCCGACATCAACGAACCCAATCCACAAAACCACCAAGCACCGTCCCCAACCGAAGCCTCACAGGGCACGTTTGAAGACCCTCCATCATCCTTAAGTGCATCTGATAAACCAAAAGGGCAAACATCCCCAACGCCCGCAACATCAGAGTCTCCAAGCAACAATGGAACTGCAGTTGAAGATTCTTCTTCCAGTCAAGGCGCGACCCAATACACCCAAGTGCCGTTGACGAAAGCAGCTGTGCTCGATGAACAACTCTCCCAGATGATGGGCGATGCACCCTTTTGCGATACGTGTGGGCATATTACGGTGCGAAACGGCTCATGTTATCGTTGCCTAAACTGCGGCAACTCAATGGGCTGCTCCTAAAAATTCTCCGGATACAAAAAAAGGCCAGACGATTCTTCGTCTGGCCTTTTTTTATAACCACCCCAATGCGCTATTCTTCATCGGAGTCACCACGAATACGTGGAATAAAAGTCGTTTTACCCGAATGGCAAGATTCACAAGTCGCAGGTTTACCATTTTTCAACTGCAAAAGCGGATCGGTAAAATGATCCATCATCTGACGGCTCACAACCTTCTCTTCGGTAGGAATGGCGTGATCCAGTCGGCCATCACGTCCCCTTTCATGGCAATGGTCACACGATGATACACCCAACCCTCGCTGCATCCCTTTCATCAAATTCACAATTTCCGTACGCGCCAAGCCTGCCAAGCGCGAAGGTTTTACTTGTGACGTGTCACGCACCAAGAACCGAGCTTTTCCTTGATGACAATAAGCACAATCAATGGGTTCACCATCCTTCTTCACAAACTTATCAACCATATGTTGCTTCATAAAAAGCGTGACGGTTTTCATCTCGGAAGGGGCTGCAAAATCCCGTTTTCCATCTGCTTTTTTTGTAGGGTGGCAATAAGCACATTTCACACCCAACGCATCAGCCATCACCTGCATAGCCTCTTTGCTGGTGTCCAAAATGTGCGCCTCCCCTTCGTGTGCTTGCGCACCTGAGACCAGCACAATAACAATCCCCAAAACCTGTACTAGACCAAGCATCGTCCGTCTACCTCTCCTGGCAAATCGAAGCCCAAAATCCCATACAAAGTAGGCAACACATCAACCACTGTCGCATCTTGGCAAGACACCCCGGGTTCATTCATATACCACATGGCATTGTCAAATGTATGGGTTCCACTTACGGGGCTGGG
>JBLHJX010000289.1:0-6970 GCA_047619225.1 Candidatus Latescibacterota bacterium | reverse complement strand
TTTGGATCGCCACAGCCAAGCCCCAAGTCGTGAGCCAAACGAATGTATTTGATGGATAGCGGATCAAACCCCATCATTTTGGCAGCTACGGCATCAATGGCCACTTGGTCTGCACTAGCGAGGATGATGTTTTTGGCATAGGGTATCATGCAACGTGGCCCTGGCCCATCCCCTGCAAATGTGCCATCCATAACGGCAAATACGCCACGATGGATCTTTTTCTGGATCATCAGTAGGTCTACAAGTGTTTCGTGAATCACGGGGTGTGTCCAATGCCGTCGTTCGTTTAACAACCCGCCAAAGGCATTTTTCATGGCGCCTGTGGTGGTGGTAAAGACGTGGGTTTTAACGGTGGGAAAATGAATGATATTTTCACCGATGAAGCGTTTGGGAATCTGGAAACCTTGGGGATAAACTTCGTTGAGACAAAGAAAATCTTTGGTGAGATCACCCACCGCATCGTGAACATTGACCCATTCTTCCCCTTCGTATAGATGCACGTTGGGCAAGTTGTGTGCTTCAATGACGTTGATATGTTTGTTCTCTCGTTCACCCAAATGTGCATCAATGACCACTGTGCGGTTGTGGCAGGCGTGCATTAAGTTGGGGTCGTAACCATCTTTTTTCATGGCTCGGATCACCCCATCGAGTTGCCACGGTGTGGTCGAACTACCTGGATAAAAGAAGTGCCAGGAGATGTTGATTTTGAGTGCTGTATCGGCGTCTTTGGCTACGGTACTTTGATAGTCTGCCAAGTTGAGCAGGCGGTGATAATCTTCAAATATGGTACCTGGCGTGGTTCGGAGAATGGCGACTTTGCTGTTCATTAAAAGACCAACTAAGGAAAAGTGGTTAGAAGTAGAGTACTGTGCCGAGGGTAATGAGCCATAAAAGGCAGGCGAGTTGAAGGGGGAAATCTCTGAGTAAGGTGGTTGCTGTGTCGCCGCCTTGACCTTTGTTGTAAACAAGGTAGAGGTAGCGTAAGAGGCCATAAATTACAAAAGGTATGGTGAGGTTGAGATGGGGAGTACCCAGTTTTTCGGTTACTTCGGGTGACATCGTATAAAGCGCATACGAGACCAAAGCACCCGATGTTACTATGGCTATGACCTGATCGAGAAACTGAGCAGAATAATCATCAAGACTGCGACGATGCTGTCCTGCTTGGTTTTCGAGTAAGATGAGTTCTTGACGGCGTTTGACAAACCCTAAGAAGAGAGCGAGCAACATTGTACAGAGGATAAACCAAGAGGAGATGGTGACTTCGATCGCGAATGCGCCACCAATGGCACGCAAGAGAAACCCCGAGGCGATGATCATGACGTCGAGAATGACGACATGCTTGAGGCCAAGAGAATAGCCGAGATTGAGAAGGGCATAAACAAGTAAAATAAAACCGAAGTAGAGTTGGATCCCAAAGGCGAGCCAAAAGGCTATGAGGGCCAATAACCCCGCAAAGATAAATGCTGTTGAAACACCTAATGCACCTGATGCAATGGGCCGATGGCGTTTTTCTGGGTGGTTGCGGTCACTTTCACGGTCTCGAATGTCGTTAAAGAGGTAGACGGCACTGGATATGAGACAAAAACTTACAAATGCCAGACTGGCTTGGACAATATAATCTGGGTCGAAAACGTGTTTGGAAAAGAGTAAAGCGGCCAAGACAAAAAGGTTCTTGATCCATTGGTGGGGGCGCAGGGCTTTAAGGAGTGGGATCATAAGAAAGGAAAAAGGAAAAAGGAAAAAGGAAAAAAGGCTCCTAGGCACAGTCTATTTAGGTTGTACGTGCGCAGAGGACGTTTAAATTTACAGTTATAGACTAAAAATGGGAAATTAAAAAACTCCCCACCGCCGAGCATTCGTTTGGATATCAAGGCAGTGGGGAGTTTGTAATGATGGGGTGGAACTTATATGGACAAACCAAAGTAGATACGGCGGCCATCTACGCGTTCAAAAGTCCCCGGTGGCGCATTACGGATTTGGACATCTCGCTTGGTTGGCATGGCCATGATAAAGTAACCATAGGCGGGTATGCGATAATGTGAAAACATCTGGAATCGCAATTCAACACCCCAGTCGGCCAGGAATGTGTCTTTGGCATTTGACCAGGAAAAGTCGATGTCGTTGAGTTTGTTGGCATTGGAGACACCGCCTGCTTCAAAGAAGAAACTGGCATAGATTTTGTCAAAGAAGAAGGGGGGCAATTCTGCACCAATGCTTTGAAAGAGTGGGATTGTAAAGTTGGCGCGGAAAAATGCCAATTTGCCACCCGATGCTGTGAAATATGGATAACCGCGCAACGTACCAATGCCACCAAGATAATAGCGTAAGGGATAGTAAAATACACCTTCAAAGGTGCCACCATCTTGTTGTACTTCTTTGACTTCGCCATCTTTGTAAGCGACAAAACCTTGGAGTGAGAATGTGGCGCGGCCAAAGAGTGGGACGAATTCGTTGTATGAAGCGATATATTCGTTGAAGCTGGTTTGTACTTGATCCTCTCTGAATAGAGAGGGAGATAGGTCGAGGTCTGTTGCATCGGGAATGTTGTCTTGATTCAAATCGGTTGAAAATGCCAAAGAGTCTGTGATGGTGGCATTGATGCGACGATAGCGCATTGAGAATGCGCGACCACCAGAAGGGTTTATGAATATGTCTGTGCGGGGGGTTAGTGTAAAATAACTCCACCCCAAAACCCATTCATGGCTTTTGAAAAAGTTTAAGTCTTTATAAAGAAAGTCGTCGAGGAAAACGTTCGTCCCACCGATGCCTGGCACTTGGCTTGTGATGTCCTCGAGTTGCCCTGCCGAATCGGTTTGGAAGATGCGCGTGCTGTCGAGCACGACTTGTTTGACTTTTAGATTTTCTGAATAACTGCGGTATCCATAAGAAGCCCCAAGGGTTTGACCGCGCCCGAGAGACATTTCTAAACCGATGGTGGCGTCGCTAAAGACATCTTTGAAATCGTCTTCTTCGGTTACTGACAATTGGATCACTTGTGTGGCATTGGGAATGAGCACCTGTTGCCCATCTACAACGGTCACGAGGGTGCCCCTTTGTGTGTCTTGTTGGGCAAATACAGTACCGAGATCTACGATACTGTTGATGGTACTGCGACTGCCGCCAAAGAAGAGGCGTGGTGCATAGGTGCGTTCTTCTGTTAATAAGGGGGGCAGACCGTTTTCATAATAGAAGGCAAAGTCTGAGTTAAAGTCTTGTTGGCGTTTGAAGTTTTTACCAATGAGGGCATTGGCATAAAAATTGTCGTTGCCCAACAAATTGCCCCAAGACATTTGTGCACCCGCACTAATTTGATCGAGGCCAAATCGATTGCCAATAAAGGTTGGGCCCAATAAAACAATGGGCGTGATACCGTATGAGATCATGCGGGTTGAATAACGGCCAATGTCATAAAGTTCTTTCAATGGATCGCCATCGTAAATGCTGGCATAGTCGCGGTCTAAATATTCGGGAGCGTCTATGGCAACACCATCTGAGAGGGGGATGCGATACAGGTTGTAATTGGAGGCGTGATAACCCGCATAGATGATGTCGTTGCCATTGGGAGACAGCGTGGGAACAAATGCTGAGCCTACCACATTGGTGATTTGTTTTTGTACTCCTGTGGCAATGTCGTGTGTGTAGATGTTAAAGATGCCTGTTCTGTCAGAACTAAAGACAATGCCACTGCCATCGGACAACCAAATGGGATCGCGTTCATCAGCACGGGAATGTACGATGACTCTAAATTGCGAATTGTTGGCAAAGGCCAAACTGTCGGGGAAGGCTTTGATGCTGTCTTCTACCGATTTAATACTGTCTTGAAGGGCCAATTGCAAGCTGTCGAGGGAGGTGTCTCTTATTTCTTTCTTTTTTCCAATTTCTCGACGGCCTTCTTTTTTGGGTTCGGGTGTGGTTTCTGTGCTAATTGTTGCAATGTCTCGGTCTTCGGCAGTGCGAAAAATGCTAAAGAGAAGTTGTTTGCCATCGGCGGACCATTTGGGGCCATAATATTGTGTGGCATCGTTGTTGTGTGTGAGCATTTGTCTGTTGGTGCCGTCTATGTTCACAATGCCAAGGTTGGAGTTGCCATCATCCATTCCAACGTAGGCAATTCGCTTGCCATCGGGAGATATGGCTGGATCTTTGCCACGCAGACCAACTGTGAGGCGCGATTCTTTTTTGGTTTTAAGAGTGTAGGCAAAAACATCCCATCGTCCCCCCACTGCTTTGGTATAGATGAGGCTGTCACCACTGGCTGACCAAGAGAAGCGCGTGTCGATACCTTCGGCGATATCACGTGTTTTTTTAGTAGTCAAGTCCATGACTTTGAGTTTGGTGATGAAATAGTCACTTTTTTCGTTGGAAATAAAGGCGATCTTTTCACCATCTGGGGAATAGGTGGGGTGAAAATCGAGAGAGCCCATATCGAGCACCAGTTGGCCTTCGCGTTCGGTCGCATTTGAAATGCTGTCGGCGGTGGCACCGTAATGGTCTTCGAGGTCTGCCTTCCAATCTCGGTAGAGTTGTTTGGCTGAAATGCCTGTGGCTTTTTTGAGGGATGAGTTAAAGTTGACTATGGGTTTGTTCTCAAAAATTTGGGGGACTGTTTCTCCGCCAAACCGTTTGTCAATATAACGCAATATGGCATATCCTTGGTTGTAGACTTGCTCGCCATGAAATTGATGTTTGCCACCTAAGGGCCCCATTTCGGCTAACGAGAGCAGATCATCTTCGAGGGTGGCCATTCTGAGAATCATGTCGCGGTGAGAGTCCCAGCGTTCGTCGCCATATTTTTCGGCTTCAAACTGGGCAACACCTTCGGAGAAAGCGGCGCTTACTGCGATGTGATATAGTCCAAGGGTAAAACTAAAGTCGGGGTTTTCATTGGAACGCGAGGTGTTGAGAACGGCAATTTGGAAAGGCAACCCTTTGTGTGCTGCTTTCATTGTAACAATATGGGTCAGTTCGTGCACAAAGGTATTGCGCACCCAGTCGCTGGTGCCGCGTAGCTCCCAGTCTAGTGGATTGGTCCAAAAATGGATGTAATTGGCACTGTAGACGGCAAATGCGTTCCCATAAAAGTCGGCTTGATCATTTACGACAACGTGAATGGGGGCAATGCGGTCGACAAAAGTGGGATAGTGTTTCATGAGATTTTCTAAAATCTCGTCGCAAATATCGGCAATGTGTCGTGCGGTGGTTTCTTCGGAGCCAAAATAAATGCTGAAATATTTGGTACGAATCATTTGCCCACCTGGGGAATAGAGCCCCAACAAAGATGGGAAAAAATTCTCAGTTGTTTGCGGTGTTTTGTAAAAATAGTTTTTTTGATCTGGTGAGGGCAGGTTGAGCTGCGTATTGGCAATATCGACACCAATGCCTTTGGCTGGGCCTAGTGACAAGCCTTGCGCTTGTACGCTTTGCTGGTTGAAACATAAAAAGCTGATACAAATTAATATAAGAATTTGAACCTTCACTGCGTTCTCCTTGAATGGGGTGTTACACGCCCGGCAAAAGTCAGTGCAAAATGGTTATGTGCAAAGTGCAATGTTGTAGCACTTTGGGACGGATTAATTAGGCTGCTTGTTGTGTTCTTAATATACAGGCTACACGATGCTGATTACCCATTTCTAATAATTCTGGTTCTACCTGTTTGCAATCTGTTGTGGCTTCGGGGCACCGTGGGTGAAATGGACACCCCGATGGCACATTGGATGGGTTGGGTACATCACCCTTTAAAATGGTTCGGTTTCTTTTGATGCGCGGGTCGGGCACTGGAACAGAAGACAACAACGCTTGGGTGTATGGATGTTGCGGGTTGTTGTAGAGTTCTTCTCGACTTGCAATCTCAACAATGCGGCCCAAATACATTACGGCCACGCGTTGGGAGATGTGCCTTACGACGCTTAGGTCGTGCGCAATAAATAAAAATGTGAGGCCCAATTGGGCTTGCAGATCTTGAAGCAAGTTCACTATTTGCGCTTGAATAGATACGTCGAGTGCAGAAACGGGTTCATCGGCAATGATCAACTCGGGTTCTACGGCCAATGCGCGAGCAATGCCAATGCGCTGTCTTTGGCCGCCACTAAATTCGTGTGGATATCGTCGTGCCGCGTCGGGTGATAGACCTACGGTTTCAAGAAGGTCTGTGATACGTTCACCACGCGCTGACTTGGTGGTTAGCTTGTGAATCTTTAACGGCTCTGACAAAATACCACCCACTGTAAGACGTGGGTTGAGCGAACTGTAGGGGTCTTGAAAGATAATTTGCATGTGCCGTCGCAATTCACGCAACTTTTTTTGCTTAAGCGTTGTGACATGCATGTTTTTGAAAGTGACATCACCCGATGTGGGTTCAATGAGCCTCAGTATCGCCCGCCCGGTTGTTGTCTTGCCGCATCCAGACTCTCCAACCAACCCCAACGTTTCACCTGGGTAAATATCGAAACTCACCCCATCGACTGCTTTGACTTGCCCTGTTGTTTGCCCCCAAAGCCCTTGTGAAATTGGATAGTGCTTCTTGAGGTTTTGGACTTTGAGAAGGGCTTGGGGCATTTGGGTAGGTCCTTTTACGCGAGCCAACAAGCAACATGATGTGATGGTTCCATTTCTACTAAGGCTGGCTGATGGTGACATTGATCTTGGGCAATGGAACAGCGCGATGCAAAACGGCACCCTTTTGGGAATTGTGTGGCATTGGGTACGGTGCCTTTAATGACAGACAACCGTTCGCGTGTTTCATCTAAGCGCGGGACAGAGGCCAACAACCCTTGTGTATAGGGATGTTTTGGATTGTGAAAGATCGTATCGACTGGGCCTGATTCGATAATTTGCCCAGCGTACATAATGGCTACGTGATCGGCCACTTCGGCAATGACACCCAAATCGTGGGTGATCATGAGCACTGCCATGTTGAGGCGTTGTTGTAATTCGCCCAATAGTTCGAGAATTTGTGCTTGTATGGTAA
>JBLHJX010000288.1:0-6984 GCA_047619225.1 Candidatus Latescibacterota bacterium | reverse complement strand
CCCATATATAACAAAAAACAGACCCGCAATCCATTCCCAACCCACAGGGATGGGTTGTCGATGGGATGTTGTGTTTGGACTAAATGGGTCGAATCCGATTACAATACGATTGTTATCGAGAGAGATCTCGACACCGTTCAATGTTTGATCGGTGTCACCATTATTTACGGGAGCACTTTGGTCTAAATCAATGTTGTTGACCTGTGCTGAAAGTTTGAATGCATGACCCGATACTGCGCCTGCACTGATATCGGCGGTAATTAAGAAATAAAACTCACCTCCTGGCCCACCCGGAATTGTTTGCAGAGCATCCAAGTTGGTTTCAATACCTATATTGATGGCTCCAGTTAAGACCGTGGCAATCTGTACGTCCCCGCCTCCTAAAACAGCATCGGCACTGCGATATAATCTGAGTGCTGTAAAATCTGTGTTGGCAATGCCCGTCGGGGAACTCAAATCTTCGATGGTAATGCCTATTCGTGTTAAACCTTCAGGGTTAAACGTTTTTTGTATACGTACACTATAGATTACAATTTCATCATTGGCATTGACTACTGTGACGCCACTTAAGCCCGTTGGGCCTGCTGTAATCACTCCTGCCGATACGCGAAATGGACATATAAGAAAAAAAAGACAGATTAAAATACTTAACGCATATTTGTAAGCCATAAGCGCCCAAGGTCGGTTTGCATTGTGAGTAATTGTAGCTAACGAGTTTCAATATAAAGAAAAATGACGCGATGTGTGATTTGTATTGCATTATAGCCTATTCTGTGGTGATGGCTTGTCAAAACAAAAAAACCGATCTATTAAAGTGACAATAGGATGGATCACTTCAATGGGGATGGAATTATGTAACGCGCAAACGTGGGGCGCGTTTGATTACGGGAAAGGTGGATGTGTAATGGATATTCGGGTGGCGAGTTTGTTAGAAGGGGCACAATCGGCTGAAGGTGTGGTGGTGATTATAGATGTGTATCGTGCATTTACGACGGAGGCGATTGCGTTTCAAAAAGGTGTGGAGAAAATTGTTTTGGTGGCAGAAATTGCTGAGGCGTTGAAGTTACGCGACCAAGGTGTGGGAGATTTGTGTGTGGGGGAAGTAGAAGGCAAACGACCGGAAGGATTTGATTATAACAATTCACCGCACGAATTGTCTCAGGCAGATCTCGAGGGCAAGGTTTTGATCCATTCAACACGCGCGGGCACGGTGGGCGTGACAGCAGCGAAAAATGCAGATGTGATCTATGGTGGTTCTTTGGCCGTTGCGCAGGCGACTGTGGATGCGATTCTCAAGCAGAAAGCAGAGATCGTTACGCTTGTGGCAATGGGTTGGGCAGGATATGAGCGGACAGATGAGGATGAGCAGTGTGCGTTGTATTTGCGCAATTTGCTCGAAGGGCGCAAACCAGATGAAAACTCAGTTCGGTCGTTGATTTTAGCCGGAAAAGAATCGCAAAAGTTTGGCGATTCGACACAGCCCCATTTTCATGCTGAAGATCGCGATTTGGCATTGGAAGTGAATCGGGTGGATTTTGCGATTCGAATTGGTGAAGAGGATGGTCTGCTGGTTGCGCGACCTGAGTATGTGTCAGGATAATGCCTCTAAACTCAACTGAGGGAATTAGGTACCTATAAATCAACTTGTGATTTGGGAGGACGGATGGCAAAATTTGAACAAGTAAAGGCATTGACCTTTGATCTGTTTGGCACTGTTCTGGATTTGGGTGGGAGTTTAACCCCATTTATTGATACGATGCTCAAAGAACAGGGCGCCGGTGTTTCTGCCCAAGCGTTTTGGCAACAATGGCGGTATCGCCAACGTTTGGAGCAGTTTCAAGATACGATTATGATGCTGGGGCACAGTGGTTATTTGGAGACGGTGCGTCGGGCGTTTGTATATGTTTTGAAATTGAACAAGATTGATATGTCACCCGATGAAGTGAAGACGTTTTTGGCCTGTTGGCAAGAATTGTCGCCCTTTCCTGAAGTGCGTGCTGGGTTGGAGAAATTGAAGGACCGCTATCAGTTGGTTGGTTTGTCCAATGGGGATCCACATTTTTTAGATCATTTGGCGAAAAATCGGATTAAGTGGGATTTTGATGCTGTGATTTCGGTGACGGCAATGGGTGCGTTTAAACCCCACCCGGCCGTGTATCGACGTGCGGCACATATATTGGGTTTGGAAGTTGGTGAGTGTATGATGGTATCGGCCAATTCTTTTGATGTGGTGGGCGCACGGGCATGTGGTTTTCGGGGCGCGTTCGTGAATCGATATGATCTCCCCTATGAGGATACGCATCTTCAACCGGATGTGGTGGTGAAAGACTTCGGTGAATTGGCAGATGCAATTATGTCTTAGAAAGTTTCAAATCAACGCCTTTAAATCTGCACACTTTGTGCAGGTTTTTTTTATGTACAGAAGGGTTGTTTTTGAGGTATTCTTTATCATAGTTAGTGAATCAATGAGTTTTGTCGTTAGGGGGGATATATGTCGTCTGTATTGGGAAAAGTGAATGCGTTTGATATGGCACAACATCAACTTGATGTTGTTGCGCAACGATTGGGTTTGGATGCTTCGATTCACGAGCGTTTGCGTTATCCGAGGCGTTCCCTGTCTATTTCCATTCCGGTGACAATGGATGATGGCAAGGTGCGCGTTTTTCAAGGGTATCGTGTTCATCACAATTTGTTTCGTGGGCCAGCCAAGGGGGGCATTCGGTATCAAGAAGACGTGAGCTTAGATGAAGTGTCGGCGCTGGCCATGTGGATGACGTGGAAATGCGCGCTTATGGAGATCCCTTTTGGCGGTGCAAAAGGGGGAGTGGTTTGCACGCCGCGCGATATGTCGGTGGGGGAGTTGGAACGCATGACACGTAGGATGACATCGGAATTGATGATTATTATTGGCCCCAATAAAGATATTCCTGCGCCCGACATGAATACCAATGCACAAACAATGGCTTGGATTATGGATACATATAGCATGAACGTGGGGCATTCGGTACCCAGTGTGGTCACTGGAAAACCGCTTGCATTGGGTGGTTCTAAGGGGCGGGAAGATGCTACTGGGCGTGGGTGTGTATTTGTGGTTTTAGAGTTGCTCAAACGGACAAACAGATCCATTGATGGCTTGCGGGTTGCGATTCAAGGCTTTGGCAATGTGGGTGGTGCTGCAGCACGATTGATTCAGCAAGCAGGGGCAATGGTTGTGGCTGTGAGTGATTATCGGGGCGGCATTTATCAATCCAATGGATTGGATATTCAAGCCGTGATAGACCACGTCAAAGAAGCGGGTCAGCTAGGTGGTTTCCCACAGGCAGATCCTGTGACAAATGACGAATTGTTAGAATTGGATTGTGATGTACTCATCCCCGCTGCGTTGGGCAATCAAATCACCTCTGAAAATGCAGCGCGCATTCGGGCCAACATCGTTGCCGAAGGTGCCAATGGGCCTACCACACCCGAAGCGGATCGCATCCTTCAAGAACGCGGCGTGGTTGTGATTCCCGATATTTTGGCCAATGCGGGTGGTGTTACCGTATCTTATTTTGAATGGGTGCAAGGGTTGATGGAATTTTTCTGGTCTGAGGATGAGGTGAATCAACGGTTGAATAAGGTTATGGCGGAGGCATTTGAAAATACTTGGGACATGGCGCAAAAAGAAAACGTTGATTTGCGAACCGCAGCTTATATGGTGGCGGTTTCACGTGTTGCAGAAGCGGGTATTTTATCGGGTGTATATCCGTAAGAAGGGGCTCTAGTTTTCTAGATGATTCGGGGTGTGTCGGGACGGCATACCCCATTTTTCATGGCTTGACTTCGCGGTTGGCTTTCAACATACTGAAGGCAATTCCTTTAAACCAATTTGGAGATGGAACTGGATTACAATTGCAGATTGGATGTTGATGGGGCAACAGATGCGCAATGCCTTTATGGTTTGTTTTGGTGAGATGGATTAATTGGAATACATGATGAGATTGGCTCCAGGTCGATCTTGAATCGAAAATGAGACAATAGGGGATTAAGGGGGAAAAGCTTGAGCAATCGTGTAACGTTTGAGTCGTGTTATGCCGAGTGGAATGGCAATACGCTTGTGATGGGCAATGCAATATTTGAACGGTCTTATGGGGTCGAAAATGGGTGTTTATATACCACGTCGTTAAAAGATAAAGTGGCAGATGTAGAATGGGTGTCTGGGCGTGTGGATTGCGCAAATTGGATGCCGCTGGTCGCATTGTCAGAAGATGAACCAGAGATGGTCTTTGCGGCACAAGAATATAGCCAGATGCCGGTATCGAAATCTTCTTTGTGTGTTTCGCTACGTGCTGAAAGTAAATCTGTCACGCGGATTCATGCGTTTGAGATTTACCCAGGCTCGGCATCGGTGACAGGGCGTTTAACGCTTGAGGGCGATGGTGTTGGTTTGTTGGATGTTGATGCTGTTGATGCCATTGAGGATGCCGAACCCACAGGGGTTGAATTGTTGGATAAGGCAAAACAAAATGCAGGGCCGCCTACTGTAGATGTATTGGATGCTTTTGCACTAGCGCCTCAGCATTTGCGTGTCACTCAAGTGCGTATGATGGATCGTACGGATGTCCATAATGAGTTGGTTTTTGAAAATGAGTGGTTGCTGTTGGTGAACGAGAACAACCTGCAACTGCAGGGCAATGTTTTTGTGATTGAAGATAATTTGACGGGAAACGGTTTGCTTGTAATCAAGCAAGCGCCTTTGCCCCATGCGCGACCTGTGGGGTGTGCATTTGATGTACTTGTTCGAGGAAGTGACCGGTCATTTCGGTTTTACGGGCATGGGATGGGGCAAGGTGTTGGGGAAGGATATGCGCAGACAGTGATTGCATATCAAAAGGGTGAGGTGGGTCGCCAGGAAGCAATGCAAGATTTTCAGCGCCAGGTTCGGGCATATGATTCTGAGCGTGATGGCAGGTTTTTGAGCAACACTTGGGGAGATCGATCTCAAGACAGTCGGATTCAAGAAGAGTTTATGCTTAAGGAAGTGGCCGCGGGTGCACGCATGGGAGTGGATGTGGTGCAAATTGATGATGGTTGGGAAAAAGGCACCACGTCAAATTCGGTGAATGCAAAACTAGCAGGTGGGGTCTGGGAAGGGTTTTGGGGATCTGACCCAGAATTTTGGCACCCACACCCAGAGCGATTTCCCAAAGGTTTGGAAAACGTGATTGAAATAGCACGCGAGAAGGGTATGCAGTTTGGTTTGTGGTTTGGGCCCGATTCGGTTGACGATTTTAAGAATTGGGAAAAGGATGCCGAGACGATTTTGGATTTTCACCATCGCTTGGGTGTGAACTATATCAAGATCGATGGGGTAAAAGCGAGAACCAAAACGAGTGAACGAAATTTACGATGTTTTTTTGATCGTGTATTGGAAGGTTCTAAGGGCAAGGTGACTTTTGACTTGGACGTAACAGCTGAGATTCGCCCAGGATATTTTGGTATGATGCACGTGGGGCCCTTGTTTGTCGAAAATCGTTATACAGACTCTCATCGATACTGGCCGCATCACACGTTGCGCAATGTGTGGAAGCTGTCGCGTTGGGTCGATCCGATGCGGTTGCGAATGGAGTTTTTAAATTCCGCACGAAACGCAGATAAGTATGAGGGTGATCCATTGGCTCCGCAATGTTATGCGTCGGATTATTTGTTTGCAACTGTTATGATGGTGAATCCGTTGGGCTGGTTTGAAGTGTCTAACTTGGCAGATGAATATGTTGAAAATGTCGCTAAGCTGGCGGGTGTGTGGAAAGCACATCGAGCGGCATTGGCTGGCGGTTGGATTCATCCGATAGGGGATGCACCCGATGGCACATCTTGGACGGGTTTTGCATCGGTAGGTGAGGGGCGCAATGCGGGTTATCTGTTGATTTTTCGAGAACTGAATGATCGGGCATCGTGGCGAGTTGAGTTGCCTATGTTTTTGAACGCAGATTTTGAAGTAGAGGTTTTGGCCGGAGAGGGTTCTGCGACATTGGCTGAGGGTGTGTTGGCGGTTGACATACCCACCTCACAGCGGTATTTGTTTGCACGGGTAAGTGGGGTGGTAACCCCGAACGATAACGGATTTGGTGATTGATGGAAAAGGTGCATCAAAGTGCGGTGGTGCTGAGCCCATCTCTGGATGATCGGAATGCCATTCAGGCGATTCGCCAAAAATATGATCGAAATTTTTGCCGTTGGATGCCGCATATCACATTGTTATATCCTTTTTATCCGAAGGCAAACTTTGAAGACGCGGTTGATCTTTTGGCAGACGCGTGCCAACGGGTTGATGTTTTTGAAGTTTCTTTTTCGCAATTTAAATTTTTTCAACACGGGCGACAAAGTTTTACGTTGTGGTTGGCACCTGAACCCAAAGATGCCGTTTGTGCCTTACAAGAAATGCTTTGGCAAGCCGTGCCCGATTGTGATGATACGCGTAAACAGAGAGATGGGTTTACACCGCATTTGAGCGTGGGCCAGGTGCGTTCGAAACAAGGCTTGGATACGGTATTGCCATTGCTTCAGGACAATTGGGACGTGTTGACGATACGCCCGCAAAAAGTGGACTTGATTTGGCGCAATGAAAAACCTGATGATGTGTTTCGTGTGGGATATTCCATTGCTTTGGGCACGGGTGAAATTCAGCGGGTGAATATGTGATAGATGACGTAAATCCAAGATAAAATGCCGTGGATGATGGCCCAAAGGATTGAGTGGTGGGTCGTGAATGAGATGACAATGGCCAATGCGGAGCCAAAGCTGATCCCTTTTTCGACAATTCTTGATTTTTCCATTTTTAACTCCTTTTATTGATTTCTGTGGAGGTCCTACTATGTTGACCGATGATCAAGTTAAACAGTTTCAAGAAAATGGCTATTTGGTTTTTGAATGGTTGATGGAGCGATTTGTTCGGGGAGAATACTCAGATCTGCATATTGTGAGAGGGCATTAGTGGATGGCGCG
>JBLHJX010000287.1:0-7046 GCA_047619225.1 Candidatus Latescibacterota bacterium | reverse complement strand
TGGCAGACGTGTCATCCCCTCGGCAAGATACGGGTTGTTTGGTGGAAATTTCTGAAACCGATCGAGAAATCCTCAGTGATATTCGGACACGTCTCGAAGCGCAATACAGTGTTCCATTTACCGACAGTCAGGTTATCCGTTGGGCTGTTTGGCATTTTTCGTGGAATGGCGTAAACACCCAACCAGAGGAAAACAAATAGATGTTCCATCTGGCAAAATCCCTGATGCGATTTCCGATTACGGTGTCACTTTACGGCATGAAACAGCTTGCTGATGCCGTAGTACCATCCACGGCCACCAAACCGGTTGAAGATATATTGATGCGCGCTGAGGCACAGTTAAGCCGGCTCATGCGCGAAACCTTCAAAACGGGTGATCGCCTCACTGTCGAAACCATCGATCCGATGCTGGCTCTTATGACACAAGACGGCCTGCAATCAGGGCATATGATCAAAACTGGATTTGATCTTATGCGTGGTTTGACCGAAATGTTTGGCACGCATCTACCCGGAATTGACCATGGTTTGGCTTGGCGGGAATTTACCAACAAACTCGAAAGTTTTGGCACCTTTCGATATGTCGATTCGGTGCTGAACATTCCTCCCCAATCAGATGCATCACTTTGTGTGTTAATTGAAAAAGCGGCGGGTCTTGATCCTTACATATCGGTTTGGGCTACTGAAGGTATCGGTCACTATGTAACCGAACGCGCCTGGCAAACCGGAGAACCGCACGCATTACTTACTACCGAGTGCTTGCCCAACCACAGTGCAGTAGCGCTTCATGCTGGGATGGGTTTGTCTTTGGCCAAACGGTGCTTTGCCACCCTTACGCCCAGCTCGCCCACGGGTCAGTTGGATGATGCCCTGCGCCGTTTTGCTGATTTGTGCGCCCAAAATGCTCAGCCTGGATGTTTTGGTATCGCGTTTGAAGCCCTCGGTCTTGTCGCACAAACATTCATGCCCGAATTGCGCCTGCGTCTTGACCGCCAAATAACCACTATGAATCCCGATTGGCTCGATTTCTTCTGGCATGGTGTAGGTCGTGGTGCCTACTTTGTGCCACGTTCAAGTGTGTCTTGGCGTGCAGGTGCCCTTATGCCGTTACGTCCACCACACGATCTGGCCCGAGAAAATGTCATCTCTGGGCTCGCGTGGCCTCTTGCACTGGTCAACATTCGCCATCCTGAAATCGTGGCCCAATTTGTAACCCGTCATGGCAATAAGTTAGAGGAAAGCGCGGCTTTTGCTCATGGCATCGCAGCGGCATTGGTGGTGTGGACACAGGCCACGGGTGGCGACCCTTATTTTGATGGTTTTGCCAAACATATACCTTGCTCTGCCAATAAAGCGCTGGTGCGGCGCTGGCAGGCGTTGATTCACAATTCGATCCAAGAGGCATCACGTTATGCCCCGGATATTCGACAACACGGTCAATTAGAACAGTTGTTTAGAAACCAGCCTCTCAATTTGATTGCCACTTCGTTTTGATTGCCACTTCTTACTGATATTTTTCGAAATTCGTTTTTCAACCCATCACATGCATTCAATGCGCCAATGGAGTGTTCCATGCGGAAATTTATAAAGTCGGTGGTCAGTTTTTCGATGGTATTGCCCCTGTTTGGTATCAAACAGGTGATAAACATCCTGTCGTCTAAAGATCTTGATTCATCTCAGAAAAAAGTTGCATCAGCCATAGACTCCGTCACAAAAGTCACGGAGAATCAAATGGGTGATACGATTAAAGGTGTTTTCAAGACGGGTAATGACTTGCAGCGCAATGTTGTCGATAAGGTTTTTAAAACAGCTTCAGATGACAAGACACACGGCACCAGCAATGTGGCGATGTCTGCCGATATGCCACTGGATGTTAACAGCGGCAAATTAGACGCCAGCACGTTTGTTGTGCTGGGCGAAGGTCTGGCAGCAGGGTTGGTGGATTTTGGGCTGAGTAAAGCGTTTCAAGAAGACAGCTTTCCAGCCCAAATGGCCCGGCAGATACAAACTCGGTTTGAACAGCCTCTGGTACAGCCGCCTGGTTTTGGCAGCCCCGCTGGTTTTGGTCAGTTGCCGGTTGTTTTGCCCGCACATTTTCAAACCACTATTATGGAAAATGTAGAGGCCGATGCGCTGTGCAATCTCTCTGTGCCAGGTTTCACGCTTTCGGATGCGCTCAACTTACGCCCCCAATTGCCGGTCATTCACCGCGACGATGTGAAACAAACATCTGCCAACCTCATTTTGGGGCTTGAAAGCTTTCGCAATGGCACAGGGGCGCGTCTCACACAGTTTGAATACGCCCAGCAGCGCAACCCTTCTTTTGTATTGTTGGCCCTCGGATTTCACGAAGTACTGGAAGCTGCTATCAACCAGAATGCCGATGCCTTGCCCGATGGCGAAGCCTTCGCTGAAAATTATGAAAAACTGATCACTGCGTTTCGAAAACAGGGGGCGCAGGTTTTGGTTATGACCGTACCCGATCCGATTGATACGGCTTATTTTTCAAGCATAGAATCGGCAGCCCTCAACCTCAAGGTTGATCCGGCAATTATTAAAAACACGTTCGATCTGGCAGATGATGATTGGATCACTGTCAACGGGCTTATGGAAATGGGTTGCCAGTTTATGTCGGGCAATATCTCAACATTGCCCGAAGGATCGGTTCTCTCTGGCGAAATGGCCGACAATGTCCACACATGCATTTCGGCGCTCAATCGGGTCATATCCGAAACGGCTGATGTACACAGTGCGCTGGTTTATGATCTTCACGGATTTATTCACCGGTTAACCGAATCAGGCATCGGTGCAAATGATCAAACGCTAACTGCCGACTTCTTGGGTGGCTTCTATTCGCTCAATGGCTATTATCCTGGCGCCACAGGCCACGCGCTCATCGCCAACGATGTACTCAGAAGTCTCAATGAAGTTTACGAAGCCAGCTTCCCTCTGATCGACGTGAACCACGTTGCATCTGCCGATGCTGTTGCTGACTATCATCAGGCCGAAGGTCCCGTGCTGGCCATGGAAGATTTTTCGCGTATGGCCGAGCAAATGCCAGAAACGCTTAGCCCACCTGAAATGCCTCAAGAATTGGCAATCGATGTCGAAACCGACTTTGATGATGGATCCACGATGCTCAAGTTGCCTCCCGGGCGCGAGCAAATCTTGCAACTGAGCAAAGAGGCCAGCTATTTTGGGGATGCCATTCGCCCGGTTAATTGCAAAAACAAATTAGACGCCGACTTCGGCTCTTCCGGTGACCTGCTTTTTGGTGGCTTGGCCATGACCGATAGTCATTTGAGTGGCTATTTGCGTTTTAAGTTTTCCGAACCCAACAAAGACAAGATTTCGCACTTTGAAGTCTATCACGGTGGTGAAACGGGCCTTGTGGGCGACGATGGTGTACTCACTGCACCCACGTTTTTCAAGCTGCCCGTGCGTCACAATCAGGTCAAAGATGATCCCAAAATAATTTCGTCTGGTGATCTGAACCTGGAAACTGGCGAAGTCACAAACTTGGATTGGGCCGTGCGCTTTTTTAACACCGCACTTTTCTCGCTTGTTCGTGTCAACCCCAAGTTCCCTGATGTGCCTATCCAGTTTCCTGGTATGTATGGATCGGCCTGGGCCAAATTTGAGCAACGCAACGACGGCAAACTGGATTTTTTATTTTATGGTACCACTTTTGTGCCACTGGGCATGGTGCCTGGCCTTGACGATCCCATTCGGTTTCCGTTGCCATTTTGCAGTCCCACACAGCAATATGCGCACATTCCGGCACGTGGCACTTCGCTGCATCCTCATTTGCATTTGAGCACCCAGGCACCCGAACTGCTGGAAGACCTAGATTTGTTACCTGAACTGCCTGAAAATACTTTGCAAGAGTATACGATTCACTCACATAATACCAGCTTTGGTGACCTTTTTACTCTTGACCTACCTGAACTTGGTGGCACAGGAAAAGGCCGCTCGCATTTGGTGGGGCGTATTATGGTACAATTTGGTCAACGCTGTGGTGACTCTGTGCCCATTGCCATCACCACACTTAATCCGGGGGGGTTCTTGGGGCACGCGCTCAAAGACAACCCACTCAGTGAAAAACTGCCTGGTTCTGAAGCCAATATGCCGTTGTTGCCAGGGCCACATGGGCATAGCGAGTTCTTACGTTTTCCACAGCAAACTTATTTTCTCAACAATGTGTTTTCCATCGATGACCCGTTCGATCTATCGGTTGGCATGGTCAATCTTAAAACGGGCAAAGTACTCGCCAACGTCTTGCAGCGCGGCCTGATTAGCCAGAACCTGTTCTTTGCGCTTATCCGCGTTGAACCACGCACGCCCAAATCGTCGTTTTTATTTAGAGGTCCTGCCTGTTTTTAAAAAGGACCCCAAGGAGAAACAGTCTTTCGTTTTGATGGCGAGGTTCGTGTGGTCTATCCTGGCGAATTCTACTTCCCTTCACCTAATCTTGGCTCTGGCTTCAAAGTGCTCTCCGACTCCACGTTGGATCCTTTTATGTGGCTACAGGCCATGCACAATGACGCGCCAACCGATTTTGTTAAAAAAGGCGAGGTCGAAGACATCGTTGCTTCAACGGGAGAACACTTCTCATACAGCTTTGAAATTCCATCCGAGCCAGAAAATCGGGCCGCATCTTTTGTTTACACCAACCACAGTCAAGATGGCAAGTTCAAATTAAACACCCTGACCTGGGTGAGTTTCACCAACTCGCGTCAATCAACACTAAAAGAGGGCAACTTCGACACGGTTAGTTTTTCGGGTTATGGCACCTGGGAAAAAGCCGGACAAGAAAGCGTGCAATTGGTTACTGCACAAATCTCAACGTCGCGCACAACGCCTTATGTCAGCATTCAGATCAACGGAGGATTTGTTTCGAATGTAAATACCAAACCCACCGATGAAGAAAAAGTACGTCCGTAATGTGATACACTTTTAAACGCGCAGTGAGCATCAATTAAGCTGATTTGGGGAGGCACGATGTCAGAACAAGAGGAACCACAGGAAATCAAAGAACCCCTGTTTGATGGAACGATGCTCAACCATGTTATTACGCTCTATCTGTATGGGGTTTACACATTTAAAAAAGGTCGGTTGACGCCACCTGAAGCTATGCAAAAAGTCATGCAGTTGGCTCAAATGATGGAAAAGGCAGGAGACATTGGCAACGAAGTGAAAAAGCGTTTGGCCGGGTTTCACCAAAAAGACAAATAGATGCGCACAGATAAAAATGCGCAGCAAATAATAGAAGGGTGTTTAGACAATGGCGACCGAAACACCAATTATAGATCGTATGACGGAAGAAGATCGGCAAATACTCAAGACCGTGGATGGATTTTTGTCTGATGGGCGCGCGTTCAAATCTTGGTGGGATGACGCATATACCAGCGATGGATTTTCCGAGCGGTTTGATTTGGTACACACCTTACATCGTCCAGAAAAAAGTTTCGGTTTTTTTGGCAAAGCCAAACTGGAAAGTGGCAAAATGATGCCCGTTATGGGTGTGCGTGACGAATTGTTTTACGATCAGCCCAAAGCATCAGGAGATGAAAAAGCCCGATCGGCCGAATGGATCTGTGAACAAGTTAAAGAATTTGTGCTTCATTACTTTTTGCGCGTCAGCGATTTTCGCCTGCCAGAGAAAATTGTTGAACCCAGCAATTTGCCCAAATTTCTGCAGACTTTTATGAAACCCAAAGAAAGCATTCAGCGCAAGGGCATGGGATTTTCTCAGGTTTATTACAAATTGGCCGATACTGGGCAAATTGGCAAATTCGAAGAAGAAACCGCACAGCAGATCATTGACCTGAGGGAAATAGGCAAAACGTATGAATGGATCGCGCTCAATCTCCAAGTCTTCGATTTCAGTGTGACCATGCGACCCTTGGGTGCTGATGCCCCATCTGTTACCATGCCGCTCAAAGAATCGACCTACCTGATCTTAACGCCCGAGTTCATTACCAATATAGACAACCCTCGGCCCGGCGTGCTGGGAGAATACGGCTTTGGTTACGCTTTTGTCAAAAACCCACATCGAGGCCCCTTTGCCTATGGCCCCGGTGAGTTTGAGGCCGCGTTCCAAACCATCAATTTCAAGGTTATGGACACAGGTGAAGTGCGGTTGATCATGACCTTTGTGTCTGATCAGCCCGAAAAAATCATGAATTTGAGTTTCGATCCGGTCAATTGGAGCTTTGACCTGGCCGATTTTATGTCGTTTGGCATGACGTCTCGTGTGTTTAAACCCATCAAGCACATACTCGATGACATGCCATTCAAAGCTGAAAATGTTGACCCTACTATTCCCGCTTTGGACTTTTTGAACGCCGTGACGGGTGGCCAGATTGGCGAAAAACTGGATGTGCGAAAAGAACGGCTTTACAAAGGGTTTTTGACGCAGCATTCGATGCAGCACTACCAAACACTGTTAGGTTCGCTGCGCACCTGGCGGCAGATTTCCAATTGGCTCGATACCGATGCGTTGCCAGATTGGGTAATAGAAGGAAAAAGTTCGTAATTAAGCTATATGAATGGGCTCCGACAAGCGCATATCAACAATTAACCTTTTAGAAGTAGAGACCATGCAAAACACTGTAGATTATGACGTCATCATCATTGGTGCGGGTCTGGCCGGCCTCACATTGTCGCACCAGTTGCTTTTGGAAACAGACAAGCGGATCTTGCTCATTGATCGCCGAGAAGAAATTCCTCCTAAGTTACAGAAGGTCGGCGAATCACTGGTACAGGTCGGCGGATATTATTTTGGCAAAGTGTTGGATATGGAGGAATACCTTTTTCGTGAGCATTTCATGAAATATAACCTCCGTTTCTATTGGCCGAGCGCAGGTCGCGAAAATCGCAATTTCGAGGATTTCTCGCATGCCTACATTCGAACCTTTTCCAATATTCCTTGTTACCAGCTCGACCGAAATAAAATCGAAGACGAATTGTTGCGCCGCAATCGCGCATACGACAACTTCACGTTGATGACACCCACATCAAACCTCGATGTAGATTTGTCGGAAGAGG
>JBLHJX010000286.1:0-7051 GCA_047619225.1 Candidatus Latescibacterota bacterium | reverse complement strand
GGTGGTACGGGGACGGATGCCTTGGCGATGGATGATGCGGTCAATGTGATTGAAAAAGCATTGGAAAAGCCTGGTTCCATGTGGCGGGTTTTACATGTGCAATCTGATGTACCCAATGCACGGTTTCCAACGACGGAGATGAAAGCCGCTCTTTTTGATGAATAATTCAAGTTCTGCCAAATTACCAAGTTGAATTTAAATATGTGCTTTTGCAGTGTGAACATTCATGTTCATACATTTTAGGAGATCAATATGAAGGTTGTTATTTACGGCGGCAATGGAAAATTGGGTCCACATGTGATAAAGGCATTAGAAGGTCATGTGGATATGCGGATTACCGATTTGGAGCCATTTGACACATCGCATGAAATGGTGCCCGTGGATGTGGCAGATCCCGATGCGGTGATGCGTGCAGCAGAGGGAATGGATGCGATTATCAATTTGTCGGTGTTGCGTCCGCATCGCAAGATTGCATTTGATGTGAATACGCTGGGAAATTATAACGTGATGCGTGCGGCTGTAAAACAGGGTATTCGTCGGGTGATTAATACGGGACCCCATTTTACGGTGCAAGGGGCGCCGTATGAAAATTGGGATTATGGTATTGGGCCCGAAGTGCCCCCAAAGCCCAGTACGAATTTGTACGCGTTGTCTAAGGGATTGGGACAAGAGGTTTGCCGGATTTTCACTGAGCATTATGATGTGCATGTGTTGTGTTATTTGTTTTACATTTTTTGCAATCCTGAAGATGTGAGACCTCATCGGCGCGATTGGCCATTTTTGGTAACGTGGCGAGATGCTGCCGCTGCGTTTTTGCCGGGCTTGGAGATTGATTTAGAGACATTGCCTTCGAAATGTGAGGTGTTCAATGTGTTTGCCAATCGCCCACATCAGAAGTTTTCGAATGAGAAGGCGAAGCGCATTTTGGGTTGGGAACCGAAAGACGATTTGGTGCAGACGTATACGAAAGCATAGATAATAGATGGGCCTCGCTCTATTATCCAAAATCATTTCGGGCTTCGATTCGTTGATTCACAGATTCGTTGCATGGTGCTCAAATTTAACGGGTAAAATATATGGCGACAGTGTGCTTAAAAAATGTGCGTAAAGTCTTTGATGAAACGACCATTGCGGTGTCAGATTTTTCGCTTGAGGTTGCCGATGGTGAGTTTGTTGTATTGGTGGGGCCATCGGGGTGTGGCAAGTCGACGACATTGCGTATGATTGCTGGGTTGGAAGACGCTACGGGGGGTGAGATATTTATTGATGAGACCTTAGCGAATCCTTTACCCCCTAAGGATCGTGACATTGCAATGGTATTTCAAAATTATGCCTTGTATCCGCACATGACGGTATATGAAAATTTGGCTTTTGCTTTGAAGCTTCGGAAGATGGATAAGGGTGAAATTGATGAACGGGTGCGCGAAGCGGCAGATATTTTGGGCATTGGAGAATTGTTGGACCGTCGACCGGTTGCACTCTCGGGTGGGCAACGACAGCGCGTGGCAGTAGGACGGGCAATTGTGCGTAAACCAAAGGTGTTTTTGTTTGATGAACCGTTGTCAAATTTAGATGCAAAGCTGCGGGCTCAAATGCGCACGGAGATCAATAAGTTGCATACGCAGTTGGGTGCGACGATGATTTATGTGACGCACGATCAAGTAGAGGCGATGACGATGGGGGATCGGTTGGTGGTGATGGACGCTGGAGAGATTTTGCAAGTCGGTGCGCCTGTGGATTTATATCACACTCCTGCAAATCGGTTTGTGGCGGGTTTTATTGGCAGTCCGGCAATGAATTTTGTAGAGGGTCGGTTGATTCAACGCGATGGGTTGGTTTTTGATGCGGGAGGTTTTAAGATTGATCTGTTGGATCGGTTTGGTACGTCTGTAGACCGAAATGTGACTTTGGGTATTCGCCCCGAACATATCCGATGTGAGGCAGAGGCTGATGTGATGGCGAGGGTAGATGTGGTTGAACCCATAGGGAGTGAGACGTATGTGTATTTGAGTATTGGTGATCAACAAATGGTCGCACGGCTTCCTGGCGATCAGCATCCAACAGTGGGTACTTTGGTGGGGGTTGTGTTCGATTTAGAGGCTGTGCATTTGTTTGATCGGGAGACGGGCGCGCATTTGGATGGATGAACATACACCGCTCGGGTAAGTAGGAGGGAAGTCAGCATCGTAGGTCTGCTCATCTTTAAAAATAATGCAGCACTTATTTGATGGTGTTATATGGGTTTTAGTCCGTAGGACTTTGTAATCGTAGCACGGGAATTCATTCCCGTGTGGCGGTGTTGAGGAGATTTTAAAACGAGAGGCCATATTTTGATATGGTCTTTTTTTTATCCCTTGAGGGCGCCTTCTGAGAGGCCGCCGATGATGCGCTTTTGGAGGAAGAGGAAGGCAATGATGAGGGGGATGGCGACGATCATGATGGCTGCGGAGAGGGTGCCAAAGGCCCAGGATTGAGCTTCGTCTTTGAGATAGGTGATGCCTACGGCGAGGGTGGTGGCACTGGGGAGGGAGTTGAGAGTGACCGCATAGGTGTATTCTTTCCAGCAGGAGAGGAAGGTCATGAGGATGATGACGACCATTGAGGGACGGGTGATGGGCAGCATAATGCGCCACCAAATGGTGAACTCGCTGGCGCCATCAATTTGTGCGGCTTGGCGAAGGTCTACAGGGATGGCGAGAAAAGCGGCACGCATGATGAGGATGGCAATGGGTAAAAACATGGCGGCATAGGGGAGGATGAGCCCGGGCAGGGTGTTGAGTAGGCCGATTTGAACTTCCATTTCGTAAATGGGCATGAGCATGAGCATCCAGGGAATGGCCATGACAAAGAGAATGAAACTGAGGAAGTATTTTTTGCCTGCAAAGGTGAGGTGTGCGAGTGCGTAACCACAGGTGGCACTGACAATGAGCACAACAATGATGGTGGCAAATGTGATTTTGAGTGTGTTATAACAATAGATGGGGAAGTCTTGGAGTTGATCGAAGACATGGGTGTAATGTGTTAGGCTTGCTTGCTGGGGAAGGATATGGAAATTTTGGGCGTCGTAGATTTCTGATTCGGGTTTGATGCTGGTGATGGCGATCCAGAGTAGGGGTGATAGATACAGGAGCGCAAAGAGTGTGATGAGAAAGTTCACGATCATTTTTTCGGTGCGGGTCATCATGATGAGACGTCCTCTTTGTTTGACCAAATGAGGCGGGGTACAGAAATGAGTATAATGATGAGACCGAGGATGAAGGCCATTGCGGCAGCATATCCCATGTCGAAGTATTCAAACGCGTTTTTAAACACCCAGTGGTAGAGTGTGAGGGTGGCAATGCCTGGTCCGCCGTCGGTCATGACTTTGGGTAGGGCAAAAACTTTGAGTGAACCGATAAGTGAGAGAATGAAGACCACGGTGGTGGTGTGTTTGAGGGAGGGGAGGGTGATGTGTCGAAATTGATCGAAAATACCTGCACCATCTATGGCTGCGGCTTCATAATAACTTTTGGGTATGTTGCCCAGTCCGGCGGTAAATAGGACAACACTGATGCCAATGCCCCAGTAGCTGGTGAGAATGATGGCGGCCAATGCCCAGCCGGGTTCACCCAGCCAGTTGATAAAAAAGGGCTGCCCAATGATCATGGTGATGAGGTTGTTGAGGAGGCCAAAGCGTTCGGAGAATATCCAGATGAAGATGACGGCACCCATGGCTTCGGGGATGAGAACGGGGATGAACAGGAGGGTTTGGCAGATGCGCCCAAAACGCCCCGCGGCATGAATGAGGCTGGCCAGGATCATGGACAAAGCGACGGTGATGGGGACGTGGAACAGAGTGTAGATGAAGGTATTAAAAAGTGCGGTGCGAAATGTGGGATCACCTAACGCACGGCTGTAATTTTGAAAGCCAACAAAGTGTGTGGTGTTGGACCAAATGAGGTTGTAGTTGGTGAGGCTGAGCCAAAAAGAGGAGAGAAGGGGATAGGCTACAAATGCAATGAGAAAGATAAATGCGGGTAGCGCAAAGAGGTAACCGGAGCGGTTATTTGAGCGATGAGATGGCATTTGTGCGTTTTCCATAAATTTAATTACTGATCCCTAAGGTTGAAAGTGTTCACGTATGTCTGATAAGTTGAGTGTTTTGAGGTCGGCTTGGAGTTGTGCGAGCATGGGGTCGAGTTCGACTTGGCCTGTGAGATAGCGTTGTACGTGGCGTTTGATGGCATCTGTTAAAGGTAGTTCATCTCGAAACATGGGATCGGGTTGTGAGGCTGCGGCCCATTGGGCCAATTGATGGGCTTCGGGTTCGGTGAGGGTTTCGAAGACGTTGCGCATACAGGGTAATTTGCCATATTTTTCCCAGGCGAAACGGCTGAAATAGGGTGCTACGAGTTCTTCTTGAACAAATTGCTGGGCCAGGTGAATTGCGCGGCTGTTCTTGGGTATGACGACGCTTCGTGTGCCTCCGGTGACGCCGCCATTTTTTCCTGGAATGGGCATGATGGTGGTGCTGTTGGGGCCGAGGGTTTCCCAGGCTTCGAGGTAGCGCGAATGTGTGGTGAGGATCATGGCCACCAGCCGGGCTTTGAGGTCGGAGCGCGGTTGGTTGACATCGGTCATGGAGGCCAGTGTGGTGATGCCTTCTTGGGCACCTTGTCGGGTGAGGGTGAGCAGGTCGCGCACTTCGGGTAGGTTGAGGTTGAGTTCGCCTTTTTGGGGATCAATGAGTGTGCCTCTTTGGGCTTTGATGGTCGCATAGAGCATGTTGTTTGGCCAGCTCCAGTTTGCGGCAAGGCCAACCGTTGTGACGTGGCCATTGGGATCACGTTGGGTCATGCGCCGTGCATAGTCGAAAACGTCGTTCCAGGTTTGTGCGGGCAAGATGTTGCCGTTTGTGTCTAAGAGCCCAGCTTGGGCGGCCATTTCTTTGTTGATGCAAAAACAGAAGAGTTCGGCTGTGATGGGTAGGGCATATTGTTTGCCGCCCAGTGTGTTCATGTCGTAAAAGGTGGGGATGAATGCGTCGCGTTGCAGGTTGGGATGCGATTGGATATAAGTATTCCAGGGCAAGAGCAAGCCACGGGCGGCCCAAATGGCGACGGTGTTTTCTACGGTACCGAAAAAGAGATCGGTGTCACTGCGATGGCTCATCATGGCAACGAGTAGGCGGTTGGGATACCCTTCAGGGGCTTTTTGCAATTCGATCTGAACACCGGGATGGTTTTTTTCAAATCGCTCTTTGGCTTCTCGGAGGGGATACTTTTGAAACATCCAAGGTTCTGCCATGACCCGGAGATGGGTTTGGCTTTGTTCCTGGGTTTGCGGCGCGCAGGCACATAGGAAGATGAGGAGGTATGCAAAACGAAAGGCCATGGAATGTCCGTGTACGATCAGTTGAGTGTTTGATGATATCTTGGATAGTATAATACTGAATAGGATGTCGTCAAGCATAGGTTTGAGGTGTGTGTGGCTCAGTATAACATAAGCAAGCCACATGAATGTTTTTCTTGTTTTTTTTATCTTGTAGGATACATTTGGTGTATGGGAGAAATACATAGCAAAAACACAACCTCCGCACTGAACATCGGGAACAGACGAGATCATGAAGTCATCCACCCGCAGTACCATTCAATTAACACCCGTGGTGATCAGTTTTATATTGATGGGTGCCCATTTTTTAAGAAGTGGGCATTTGTTCTTTGTTGTATTGAGTCTTGTGTTCATTGGGTTTTTGTTTGTTAAACGCCCAATAATTGCACGACTGGTTCAAGCCGCTTTGGTATTGGCGACTGTTGAGTGGATTTATACGGCGTTTGTTTTTGTGTCTATTCGTATGGAGAATGGTCTTCCTTGGGTGCGATTGATGATCATTCTTGGTGTGGTTGCCTGTTTTACATTGGCATCAACGGGTGTGTTTTTTCTTAAAACGCAGAAAGAGCGATATTCACTTTGAGTGTAGGACGCTGTTTAGAATAAGATGAGAAATCCCCGAAACAAAACGTTTCGGGGATTTTTTTGTCTCATTGTGGTGGGTTGAGCAATTACTGGGCTGATTGAATCGCGCCTTCAGGTGTGATATCTGTGTTCGGATTGCGCCACTTTATGCGGGAGATCCAAATGTCGCCATTGCTGGGGCGACCGTCGCGGGGCCATTCGGCAGTGAAGATGAGGGTTTCATCTTGGGTAATGGGCCATGCCCAAAAGTTGCCGACGGCCATGCCTTTGTCGGGGACGATGATGCGTTCGGTATTGCGAATGAGGCGATGGGTTGTGGGATCGAGACCGGCAACGTGTAAGGGGGCACGGTGTCGGAAGGTGTTGGTGTTGTCATCGCGAATGCGGGTATAGGCGAGGACGAGGCCATCGGGGTGTGAGAGCAGCTTGGTCATGGTTTGATCCATGGCGATTTCTTCACCGTTGTCCCATGTCCAGGGTTGGGGTTTGGACCAGGTGAGGCCATCATCGCTGATGAGCAAGTGGCCGCGTTTGTCTTCGGCACGCCCGGTCATGTAAAAGCGGTTTTTCCAGCGCACGAGGTGGGGTTCGTAAAGGCCGCGGCGTGAGTTTTCGATGGTGTGGGCATTGCCCAGTTCAATGGCGTGAAGCATGTTGTTTTCTATTTTGCACTTGGCAGTGGTGACCCAGTTTTTGACATCGTCGGTTTTGAAGGTGAAAGATTTGATGACGGTGTTGGAATCGAGAAATACGGCGGGTGAGTATTGCATGTGGCCAATGGCTTGTGGAAAGTTGGGTAGGTTGGATTGGATGGGCATAAAGATGTGTTTAAAAGCATCGTTAGGTTTGTTAGTCGGCGTAATTGTTTGGAAAAGATCGGTGGACGTGAAGTAGTTTTTGCCAAAGCTTTTGTCTTTGCCGTGGCGGTCGGCTACGTTGATGCGCAAGTAGCCTGTGATAGGGTCACCGGGCGTGGATACGCACAGAGGTACGTTCCAGAGTTCTTCGTGGGTGTCGGCCTTGATAAGAACTGAGGAATTGATTTCGCGGATGATGGATTGCTTGGCGGTTTGAATGGTGTCCACGGGATTGCTCC
>JBLHJX010000285.1:0-7053 GCA_047619225.1 Candidatus Latescibacterota bacterium | reverse complement strand
ATTGAGGATCTTGGCGTGGCTTCATCGGCAAAGGAACAATGGTTCAAACCTTTCAACCGACCCACAGATATCACACACCCTTTCACATGGCCCAATGACAAACATTATATCTTTGAAAATTGGGACCATTTGAAATAGGGCAATGAATTAAAAACCGAACAAAAAAAAGGGGGAAAGCGCTTTCGCACCCCCCCCTTTTTTTATCCCTCAACTATGAGGGTGATTTATGTTTCACAATGAGACCAATAATTGATACAAATCCGCACCCTGTTTATTCTTTCGATTCATGCAATTCTGGATTCCTCACCGTCAAACCTTCTGCCAAAGCTACATTGCATTGGCGCTGATCTGAAGATAAAAAAACATCGATTTCGGTACGGCTTTGAAAATCAAGAGCAACTGCAAGTTGTAATGCGTCCAATGATCGTATAATCCCTGCGTCTGTATCCGTTCCATACTGACGGACCAGTCGTTCTGCTTCTTGATAATGTGCTGAGCCAATCCGAACCACTGCTATTTTTAGACTTTTGAGGTCATTGGAGAATTGTGCACGAACCTGTCGTAATGCCTCATCTGTGGCAATTGCATTGGTAAGTCTTTTCTTTGAAATGGCAGAATGAATTTCGACAACCGTTAGCTCAGAAATAAAATGGCGTGCATCTTCATCGAACAATGGGTTGATAACTTCACTGCCAGGCTCAGTATGATACCGTTTAACAAGCGCACTGGAATCGTAGAAATAATTCGGCACTTAGCCCCTATCCTTGATAATATCATCAGAAAGAGAGCTGGGAACTTCAGATAAAATACGACGCACCTGATCCAGTGTAACCTTGCCATCTGCATCTCTGGCATAATAATCCAGTGTGTGCTGTTCCACCAACAAATCCTTTACATCATCGTAAGATGGCACTGATTCGCGCGTGTTCATATCAACATTGTTTCCCAAAATAGCCTGACGTGCAGCATACTCAAAAAAGGCATCAGGTGTTTTATATTCGCCCCCTTCAACCTTTTGTTTTACAAGTCTTTCAATCTCAGGGCTGAGCGTAATATTCATCTATGCCTCCCAAGAATAAATGGAATTGACGTTTTGAAAATATATCATCGTATTTGCCATTCGTCACTCCTCAAAAAACAGTAAACCACTGATCAGCAATAGTACCTCATACTATCATAAACCAAAGATACTGTGATCAACATAGCAGAACAAGTGCAATTCCCAAAGATGCATGCTCCCGAAATCTATGCACTATGTATGCACTTCGACAAACCACCCAAAACCAAAAATCGCAACCTCCTTATTAACAGGAAGTTGCGACTCAAAATTTTGGTGGAGGCGGCGGGAATCGAACCCGCGTCCGAAAGCAACTTAACAACAGCGTCTACGTGTGTAGCCTATCGATTTAAGAATCTCACGCTTCGCGCCCCGATAGACAGGGTCGCAGAAGTGCCAGCGCAATTAAGTTTCGCTCGGAGGCCCTCGCGCGGAGGCTCCCAAACTAGCCTGCTCTAGTCGGCGCTCTATCCAGACCACACAGGCGAAGTCTGGTAGAACGGACTGCTTAACGGTTAGTTAGGCAGCCATTGCGTACGTATTATCGTTCGCAGATACAAGTTTTTTTCCCAATTGTTTTACGAGGTGATTGAGAACCTCGACACGCAACCATTATCTCCCCACTCCCGTCGAAGCCAAGTCGCCCCCACACCACCCAAGAAATATATCCAACTCACCACATTCAGTCAAGCTATCATACCAAATTGTCCCGCCTTTGATTCTCATTATCCATTGTCAATTATTCTTAAACCATTCTATCGTCCGGCGCAAACCTTCATCAGGGCTCACTTTCGGCTCCCAACCCAACAGCTTTCTCGCCAATGTAATATCGGGCTGCCGAATTTTGGGATCGTCACCAATTCTTGCATTGGGTTTAAACACAATTTCACTCTTGCTTTCTGTCATCAACAGAATCTTCTCAGCCAAATCTTTCATCGAAATTTCTTCAGCAGGGTTGCCAATGTTCACCGGTTCGTGATAATCTGAGTGCATCAGTTTATAAATACCATCGACCAGATCCGACACATAACACACACTGCGCGTTTGGCTGCCATCGCCCCACACCGTTAAAGGTTCACCCTCTAAGGCCTGATTGATAAAGTTTGGAATGGCACGCCCATCCTTTTTGCGCATCCGTGGGCCATATGTATTGAAGATGCGCACAATCCGCGTATCGACACCACTTTCTCGGTGATAGGCCATGGTCATCGCTTCGGCAAATCGTTTGGCTTCGTCATACACACCACGCACGCCAATTGGGTTCACATTGCCCCAATAGGTTTCGGGTTGTGGGTGAACCAATGGGTCGCCATATGATTCAGATGTCGAAGCCAGAAAAAACTTTGCTTTTTTTGCCCGGGCCAAACCCAAAGCATTGTGTGTGCCATGCGCCCCAACCTTCATCGTGCGAATGGGATAGCGCATATAATCATCCGGACTGGCAGGACTGGCAAAGTGCAACACATAATCCAGGTCACCCTTCACATGAATATGATTGATCACATTATAATTCATAAATGTAAACCCATCACGCCCATACAAATGTGCAAGATTATCGACATTGCCAGTAAGCAAATTATCCATCACAATCACTTCATGACCGTGATCCAGTAGATATTCACACAAATGGGACCCCAAAAAACCAGCACCACCAGTTAACAAAATGCGCATAGAACCCTCCCTAATACAAACGTCTGACCTACTATAATTTCACAACATTCAATTTCGCACCCGTTACATGCTTTGTCGCATTGCGTGTATCCACCACACAACGCGCATGTTGTACAATCCATTCATAATCATATGCACTATGGTGGGTGGTAATCACCACACAATCTGCTTTTTTTAACCGTGCTTCGTCCAAGTCCACACACTTTAAATCCAGTGTATCTATTTGAATGTGCGGCACAAACGGATCGTGATAGGCCACAAGGGCACCCTTTGCTTGCAACATCTCCAAAATATCCAACGCAGGTGACTCACGCACATCGCTTACATCAGGTTTATAAGTGGCCCCCAATATCAAAACAGATGACCCTTTTAAACTTTTCTCAAAATCGTTGAGCACATCCACAACCTTGCTCACCACGTGTCCTGGCATACTGCGGGTCACTTCACTGGCCAATTCAATAAACCGTGCGTTAAAATCCAACGTCTTCAACTTCCAAGCCAAATAATGTGGGTCAATAGGAATGCAATGTCCACCCAAACCAGGGCCCGGATAAAACGGCATAAACCCAAAAGGTTTGGTCGCAGCGGCATCGATCACTTCCCACACATCTGTACCCAACCGATCACACATCAAGGCCACTTCATTGACCAGCCCAATATTGACACTGCGAAACGTATTTTCTAACAACTTGGCCATCTCGGCTGTTTGCGTTGAAGAAACGGGCACCACAGTTGAAATGAGTTGTCTGTAAAAATGGGATGCCATATCCGTACACGCGGGTGTAATACCACCCACGACTTTAGGTGTATTGGTAATCGTATAAATGCGATTGCCCGGATCCACACGCTCTGGAGAAAATGCCAAATAAAAATCTTCCCCAACTTTTAGGCCACTTTCTTCAAGCAAGGGCAATACCAACTCATATGTTGTACCCGGGTATGTCGTACTTTCCAAAACCACCAATTGATCCGCGTGCAACCGACTTTTAATCTCGCCAAAAGCACTTAAAATAAATGACACATCTGGGTCACGTGTTTTATCCAACGGTGTAGGCACACACACCACCACCACATCTGCGCTACCAATGTCCTCATAACTTTGCGTGGCCCGCAACTTCCCCACAGCCTTTAAACCCGCCACTTCAAATTCTGAAATGCCCTGGATGTCCGATTTACCCGACGCCACCAATGCTACTTTTTTCGCAGATGTATCCACTCCCGTTACATCAAAACCAACCTTACCCATCTCCACAGCCAACGGCAATCCCACATACCCCAACCCAATCACTGCAACCCGGGCGGTGTGTTGCTCTATCTTTTCCTTCAATGTGAGATCAGGCTTTTCCTCTTTTTGCTCATCAACATCTTTTTCTATCTTTGACATAATATCTTCCAATGTTTTATAAATCGCTCAAACTGTCGGATCTCCAAATAAAATCCCTGAAACAATGTCATCGATCAAACACGCCATCTTTTCATTCTATCGTCCATCGTCAACCGTCTATTTTGCACCAAGGCACCGACTTTCCGCCAAAATATCGGATGAACCACTTTTTACTTAACCCTCTCCGGTCCAACCATCCGCATCAAAATAGCTTTTTGAATATGCATACGGTTCTCCGCCTGATCCACTGCAATACATCGATCACTCGCCATCACATCTCCCGTGATCTCATATCCTTTATGTGCAGGCAAGCAATGCATGACCAAAGCTTTTGTCTTGTTCAACAAATCGGTATTAATTTGATACGGTAAAAAAACTTTTACACGTCGATTCTTTTCATCTTCAAATTTCGGATTGTTAAAAAATTCCATATCAATCCATGTATCCGTATAAACAAAATCGGCATCAGCAACCGCGGCTTCCAAATCCAATGTCTCTTCAAACAGACCCGTTGCTTTGGCCCGAGCAATCAATTCCTTATCCTCTGCCGGCTCATTTACTTCAGGTGTCACAGCTGTGATACGCACACCTGCTTTGGTGCAGGCTTCAATCAAAGAATTGCATACATTATTCCGAACACCCACATAAACCACATGGGCCCCTTCAAGTTTGCCCCGAACTTCCAAAATCGTTAACAGATCACCCAAGGCCTGACAGGGATGATACCGATCACAGCATCCATTAATCACGGGCACTTCAGAGCCAGAAGTGAGTTGAAGCAAATCGTCGTGTCGAAGCATCCGTGCCATAATCACATCGGCATAACGCGACAGAACTTGGGCTTCGTCACTCAAATCGGCCAACCCAAAGTTGGTCGTGCTCCAATCTAAAAACACAGCTTGCCCACCCAACCGATGCATACCCACTTCAAAGGACACACGCGTACGTGTCGAAGTCTTTTGAAACAACATGGCCAGCGTTTTGCCCTGAAGCATTTCTGCATAACGCTCTGGGTGATCTTTAATTGCCAAACCTTCTTCTACGGTGCTCAAAATATCATGTGAAGACCATGTCTTCAGCGTTAACAAATCCATAACAATCTCCTAAAATCCACCCATCCCAATATATGTCAGACCTTAAATTTTCTCATACGCCCGTATATATGCAAAACAATGGAAGAGGAAGGGGGGATGGGCCTTCTCACTTCTTAGGTTTCACAGTTTACGCTTTTAAATATTTTTCAACCTCAGCCAACAATTGATCCCGCGCTTCCTCAAGTGATCCCTCAACCGTGCATCCAGATGCACGCTGATGCCCCCCACCATCAAACTGATTGGCCACCGCATTCACATCCACACCCCCACGCGAGCGCAAACTCGCACGGTAATGACCTGGTGATTCTTCTTTAAAAAACAAAGCCACTTCAACCCCATCAATCGACATCGCATGATCTACAATAGGGTCCAAATCGCCCCCTTTTATATAGGTCGCGTGGTCTATAAACAATGTTGCCACACGTCCTTTGGAATGAAGCTCCAAATGTGACAACGCAAATCCCAAAGTTTCAATGGTCTCGAATGTTTGATGTGAAAACAAATCTTCTGCAATTTGTTGTGGATCGGCACCCGACAAAGCCAAATCGGCACCCACTTGGAGCGCGCGTTCGGGATGTGAATATTTAAACAACTTGGTGTCAAACGCGATACCTGCATACAAACACGTTGCCATATCCGCACTTATTTTTTCACCCGAAGCCCGAATCAAATGGTACACCAACTCGCTTGCAGCACTGGCCTCTGAATCGATAAACCGCACATCCCCTTCACCTGAATCACCCGCGTGATGATCCATCACCAATGTACGTGTCTGATTCGAAATGAGTTGTGCCACATCGCCAATACGTCGCTCAGACATCGTGGGTGTATCCAATATCACAGCACGTGCAAAATGTTTTGAACCTTCTAATACACCATATGGCGTCAGGCTCTCAAAGCCGGGCAAAAAACCAAATTTTGGATCAGGCTTTTCATCATTTAGAACAATTTGGTACTGACGACCGGTTTGTGCCAACCAGTGACCCAAACCCAACACGGCACCCACACCATCACCATCTGCATTGACATGCGTGGTCAACAAATAAGGGCCCTCAATATCAAAAAACGCCAATGCCTTCTCTACATCCATCATCATTGCCTCCAGGCAAACGTAAAAATGTTCATCTATTCATCTCCCAGCCAAACCATCGGATCCAATGGATCTTCACCTTCCATCACTTCAAAATGCAATTGGGGTACCCCATCCAACCGCCCGGTACTGCCCACAGTCCCAACAGCTGTCCCGGTGGGCAAGATGTCGCCCACTTGGACCAAATCAGTGTCCAAATGACCATAAAGCGAAAAATAAGGTTCTGCATGTCGCAACAAAACAAAACGACCATACCCGGGAAACCAATCTACCATCACCACTTCACCCGGTGCAATTGCCAAAACATTTGTACCTTCTGGTGCGGTAATATTAATGCCCCGATTAAATGTCCAGGTTTTTAAATCGGGGTCTTGATACCGACCAAACCGCGTGACGACCGAACCTGAAACAGGCATTCTTAAACGCCCCTGATGGCCAACAAAGTCAAATGGCGGCAGCTCGGCCAAACGACGACCGCGCAATTGTGCTTCTTGCACATCCTTAATCAATAGAGCCACACGCTCTGCCGACTTGGCCTCTTGCTCGCGTATCTCCCGAATCGCTTGCAGCTTCTTTGAAACATTGGATTCCAATTGCTTCAGCGTGCGGGTTTTATCAGAGACAATGCCCTGTAACTGATTTTCTTTTTTGAGCTTTCCTTGTAACAAAGATTGTTGTTGCCGATATTGCACGCTCTGTACGGCATACAAATTGCCAATGGTTTTGCGCTCATCCAGTAAGGCCCGATAATCACGAT
>JBLHJX010000284.1:0-7060 GCA_047619225.1 Candidatus Latescibacterota bacterium | reverse complement strand
GTGGTCTGTGAGTGCCACGCCGAGGATCAGTTTGTGCAAGTCAATGGGCGGAATGCCCGCTGGGATTTCGGGTTCCATTGAAACCATAGAAATGGGAGGGCCTGGGGCACTCATCACTGAGGCACCAGCAACGAGGTTTGCGTTGAATCCATTGGTCGTCAAGTCAGCCGATTGCGTCCCTTCAGCGGACTCGAAACGCCAATATCCAGCCAATCCCGTTTCATCGCCCTTGAGTTGCGTAAACATCGTTTGCTGAATTTCTGCCTGTGAGCGCGCCTTTGACCAGACCCGGAAGTCTGCAATGTAACCGTGAAAAGGCTCGTCTTCTGTCCAATTGGATTTTCCGAGGTAGTTTTTTCCGCCACTGATGGCATTAAAGGGTGTGACATAGGGTTCTTCACCCACCAATTCACCATTGACATAAAGCAGCATTCCAGTCTTGCCACTTACAATTGACATATGCTGCCATTTGCCCACCTCAATGGCCTTAAATCCTTGTGCTCGGTGCATTTTTCCTGCCCGATCCCATACTGTAAAAAACAAGGTGGTGGTTTCTCGCTCGTTTTGCAGTACGGCCGCGTTGCCTTCTTTCCCAAAATCAAAAACCCGAGACCATTTGTTCAAGCTTTCCCAACGCACCCAACCTTCAACGGTCGCATTCACCAGTTTATCGGTCAATGCACTGGGTAACTCAACGTGGGCGCCTGAACCATTGAGGAACAGCACGGGCATTACCGCCCCCCGTTGTGCAGTTGCGGGTAGAACAAATAGAAATACCAACAAGAAAGTCATCTGGTAGCGTTTCATGGTTTCCCTCCCATTAACACAATCCGTGTGGAATCTGACGTCACATATAAACCTTGGAACTATGATCCTCGCAGGGAGGAATGTCAAGTGTTTTTAACTGTGCTGTGTGGGGTTGCGTTGCGATGAACTATGGTGTAATTTTAGCAGGTAAGCTTTGCTGTCAACCGATTTAAAACATCTGGAGCCAATCTGAGAGGACCCGAATTAGATCCATCAGAAGGTGTGATTGCGGTGTTTCGGGAGGTGCTGGAATATCGCATTTTTTCAGCGACGTCTAAATGGATGATCAGGTTAGAGCATAAACCCTGTTAACGCGGGGTTTTATTTTGCTTAAAGTCTTGTGCTATAATGATTCTTTCGGTTGCATTTCTCCAGGTCGAATGGTATTTTGAGTGGGCTTAATGACTTAGTTTTCTATCTTTGGAGGAGGTTTTGATGAAGGTTCGATCTGATATTCAGGTGGCAGATCTCAGCAACAAAATGGATCATGTATTTGATTTGGCAAGCCAAAAGGCGCGAGACATTGAGGCCACTTGGAATCCTGAGAATGGAACGCCTGTATTTACGGTTAAAGGTAAATATACAACGCGGGGTTGGACAGAATGGACCCAGGGGTTTCAGTTTGGCTGCGCAATTTTGGGATACGAGGCAACTGGCGACGAGGCTTTGTTGGAAATTGGGCGGCGGGGTACGGTGGAACAAATGGCGTCACATGTGACCCATTTTGGGGTGCATGACCATGGGTTTAACAATGTTTCGACCTATGGCAACTTGCGGCGTTTGATGCGCGAGGGCACTTTGGCGGAAAACGAGTGGGAGAATCATTTTTACGAGTTGGCTCTCAAAGCCACTGGTGCGGTGCAGGCTGCCCGGTGGACAACGATTCACGATGGCAAGGGGTATATCCACTCTTTCAATGGCCCCCATTCCCTTTTCTCAGACACCATCCGCTCCTGTAGAGCTTTGGCTGTCTCCCACGATTTGGGCCATACATTAATGGGCGAAAATGACCGGTCTGTGTCTTTGTTAGAACGGCTCGTACACCACGCAGAGACAACTGCCCGTTTTAATGTGTATTACGGAGATGGTCGCGATTCATACGACGTGCGTGGGCGTGTGGTTCACGAATCGATTTTTAACACGAATGATGGCAACTATCGTTGCCCAAGTACCCAACAAGGGTATGCCCCTTTTACAACTTGGACACGTGGGTTGGCTTGGGTTGTTACTGGATATGCCGAGTTACTAGAATACCTTGAGACACGCCCAGATGATGAGTTAGATCAGTACGGAGGTCGTGAAGAGATTCGTGCTTGGATGCTCAAAGCGGCCACAGCAACGGCCGACTTTTATATTGATGAAGCCACGGCAGCAGATGGTATTCCTTATTGGGATACGGGTGCTCCTGGGTTGATTCATTTGGGCGATTATCGCCAAACAAATGCAGATCCCTACAACGACCATGAACCCGTAGACAGTTCTGCTGCAGCCATTACCGCACAAGGTCTCTACCGTCTCGGGAAATACTTGGGGGCCGGAGAAGGTGACAGATATCGACAAGCAGCCTTGACGGTTGCAGATACCTTGTTTCAAACACCTTATTTGTCTGAAGACCCATTGCATCAAGGGCTCATCTTGCATTCTATTTATCATAATCCCAACGGGTGGGATTATGTGCCCGAGGGACACAAAGTCGCCAATGGAGAATCGTCGATGTGGGGGGATTATCATGCCATGGAATTGGCGATGTTGCTCAAACGCGAAGCAGAGGGCAAACCGTATTTAACATTTTTCGATAAATAAGCAGTGTGAAAGGTCTCGTGTGATGTCCAATGTAGCGGTTGATCGTGAATATCTGATGGATTTTCTGGTGGCACTCCTGGAAATTCCCAGTCCAACAGGAGATACAGAAGCTGCAATTGACTTTTGCAATCAATCTCTCAAGGGCTGGCCCTTGGAGATGAGGAAGACTGAAAAAGGGGTGTTAACGGCCACCTTGCAAGGACATGCCCAAGATCGGCCGCGTGCAATGACCGCCCACGTGGATACGCTTGGCGCCATGGTCAAGGAGGTCAAGGCCAATGGGCGTTTGAAGTTGACCCATTTGGGAGGTTTAAATTGGGCTTCGGTTGAATGCGAAAGTGTTACGGTCCGCACTTTCGCTGGGGATGATATCCCCGGTTCGATTATGCCCGTCAAAGCGTCTTCACACGTGCATGGCGCTGAGGCTTCAGAAATTAAGCGTGAGGCCAACAGCTTGGAAGTTCGGATAGATGCGGCAGTCAACAACGCAGATGAAGCCAAGTCTTTGGGCATCCAGGTGGGTGATTTCGTTTATATCCACCCACGTATTGAACGGCATAATGGATTTATTCGGTCCCGTTTTCTCGACGACAAAGCTTGTGTTGCGTGTATGGTCGCTGCCATCAAAGCCCTTGCAGATGCGCGGGTGTTGCCCGCACAGCGAACCACGTTTCACTTTAGCACGTATGAAGAGGTTGGGCATGGGGGAGCCTCAGGTTTTCCTCAAGATATCGTCGAGTTGCTCACGTTAGATATGGCAGCAGTTGGCGAAGGCCAAACCTCAGAGGAATCAAAGCTGACCATTTGCACAAAAGATACCGGGGGGCCTTACCACTTGGGGTTCAAAAGGCGTTTGGTGGCTTTAGCCGAAGCAGAAGGTATTGATTATAGATTGGACATTTACCCTTATTATGGATCCGATGGCGAGGCGTTTTGGCGGTCTGGTGCAGATGTGGCGGTTGGTCTTGTGGGGCCTGGCATTGATGGGTCGCATTCATATGAACGCACACATGAAAACGCTTTGGTAGATACCACTCGGCTGTTGATTGCATACTTGTTGTCCAAGTGACTCTCATCCCATCATGAGGGTTGTGTGGGCATGCGGTGTGGTCTGTTTTTTGTAAGTGAATATATTGTAATAGCTTGGGGTCTGTTGGTGTGGTTGGGAGAATGTGTGGCACGCAGATTGCATTTTTGGTGATGTAGAAAAAGTCACCGCTCAAATATGATTGGCGACTACACCATCAGGCGATTTTAAGGTGAAGAGGGTGTAATAGATGATGACGGTTCGCCCCATCGTAATGGTAACACTTTTGAGTTTGTTGTCTTGTCCTGCAACCGCCTCAGGAGACAACCTCTGGTCAACAGTGTTGTCGGCGTTCGTAGATCGAGACGGTTTTGTCAATTATGCTGGCTTAAAGGCACAACCCCAATCTCTGGATGCGTTTGTTTCCCAGTTGGCAACTCAGGGTCCAAGGGTTACACCCGAATATTTCACAACACGATCAGATAGTCTGTCTTTTTGGCTCAATGCTTATAATGCTTTGGTAGTTTTTGGCGTGAAGACGGCTTATCCTATAGCTTCCGTTAGAGATATCTTGCCCAATGACGGTTTTTTCAAACAGCAAACCTTCGTGGTTGATGGGCAGAACTGGACGCTGGACCAAATTGAACATACGATTTTGAGGGGCCAGTTTAAAGATCCCCGCATTCATGCGGCAATCAACTGCGGTGCAAGAAGTTGTCCCAAGTTGAATCTAAAGCCATTTACCGCCAGGACTTTAGGCAGCCAATTGGAAGACGCAATGCGCCAACTCGTCCGGTCTCCGAATCATGTTCGCTTCGATTCACACACCAAGACCTTGTATTTGTCACAGATCTTTGCCTGGTTCAAGTCCGATTTCACCCAAGGCGCTGTTGAAGTAGGGCCAAAAACACAGGGCAAACTCGTTGATTATATCGCCTCATTTTTAACCGATGAAAACCGCAAGTCACTGCACAGCATCAGTGACTTGCAGATCGTTTTTCAAGCATATGATTGGTCACTAAATGACCAGGCATCGTCGCAGTAATGTTAAATCATTTAAAAAAGTGAGGGTGGGATGGCTGGGCTTTTGGACATGCATTGTCACCTTGGCAACGCCCAAGATCCTGTTGATGAAGAATTGTCCCGATGGACCGCGGATGATCGAATCAGCAAACTCTGGGAAAGAGATGCCGGGTTATGGACCGGACAAGATGAAGCACTTTGGTTGGGGTGGTTAGACAGTGTTTCGTGGATGCAGACACAAGTGCGTGGTCTCACCCATTTTGCAAGGCAGGTTCAGGGAGACTTTGCAGATGTGTTGCTGTTGGGGATGGGGGGCAGCAGTTTATGCCCAGAGGTGCTTGCTGTGACCTTTGGGCATAAAGCGGGGTGGCCAAAAATACACGTCTTGGATTCAACTGTGCCAGAACAGGTCCGGAGATTTCGTAATCAATTGGATTTGAAAAGAACGCTGTGTATTGTTGCCAGCAAGTCGGGAACAACGACGGAACCCAATGCCTTTGGCGATTACTTCTGGGCAGAAATGCAAGAAGAGGTGGGTAATCAGGCGGGTGAGCATTTTGTAGCCATCACAGACCCAAACTCATCCCTTCACAAACTGGCTAAAAAAAATGGGTATCGCCACGTGTTTTTGGGGCGTTCTCAAATTGGGGGACGGTTTTCCGCTCTTTCCCCTTTTGGTCTTGTGCCAGCGGCTCTCATGGGGATAGATCTTGAAGTTTTCCTCAATTTGGCTAAAGAAATGGTATTGCGGTGCCAAAAGCCCGTATCGGAAAACCCGGGTATTACCCTTGGGGTTATTTTAGGGGTGCTGGCCAAAGAAGGTCGAGATAAAGTGACGTTGGTGACGTCACCCCAAATTTGGGACTTAGGGGCTTGGCTTGAGCAATTGATTGCAGAAAGCACGGGCAAAGAAGGTGTGGGCATCGTTCCAATCGATCAGGAGGATATTACCCATGCTGACGCTTACGGTTCAGATCGCGTCTTTGTTCATCTCCGCCTTCAAAACGACTCGAATTTCGAGACAAATGAAAAAATGGCCATGCTCAAACAGGCCGGCCATCCCGTTGTTGAGATTGATATCCCAAATGAAATGGCTTTGGGGGCTGAGTTTTTTCGATGGGAGGTGGCAACGGCTGTCGCTGGATCTATCTTAGAAATCCACCCTTTCAATCAGCCCAATGTTCAAGAAAGCAAAGACTTCACAACGCAACTCACCTCAGCATATGAAAAAGAAGGTGAATTACCAAAACAAACACCGGCGCTGGTAGATGATGGTATTGCTGTATTTGCCGACTCAGCAAATATCAAATGTTGCGTAGCAGACGATTTTCAGACAACGTTCAATAATCATTTGGCGCGTATTCAAGAAGGTGATTACGTTGCTATATGTGCCTATTTGGACATGCGCGAGGAAGTGGTTGAGGCGCTTCAGGAGCTGCGTCATGTGATTCGAGATCGTTTTCGGGTGGCCACAACTTTGGGTTTTGGACCCCGGTTCTTGCATTCCACGGGCCAATTGCACAAAGGGGGGGCTAACACGGTGGTTATCTTGCAATTGACATCAGACCACCTACAAGATTTACCCATTCCTGGGCGCAAATTTACTTTCGGTGTTCTCAAAGACGCCCAGGCAATGGGTGATGCCTTAGCCCTTTCACAACACAACAGGCGCGCGCTGCGTGTACATTTTCAGTCAGACCTTATGGGCAATATCAAACGATTGGTCGCAGCCGTCGGGAGGCTTTAACTATGCGCATGCTTATCGTGGACGACGAACCAACAGTGCTGGAATTTTTCTCAGAGGCTGCCCGAGCAAAAGGGGTTGAAGTTGTTGACACGGCCTCCTCGGGCGAGGATGCACTGGGAAAAGTGATTGGCCAGTTGTACGACTTGATCACCCTTGATATTCGCATGCCAGGAGCCAGTGGTCTCGAAATACTTTCACCTATTCGGAATATGTGCCCCCATGCCATCATTGCCATTATTTCAGGTCATATACCAGACGATTTTACCACCGAGGTCGCTGGGTGCGCGGATCTGTTTATGCACAAACCTGTTAATTTGGGCAATTTTAACAGACTGGTGGATGGCGCATTGCGCATTGCTCAAACATTGGACGAAATCAGAACGCTGAATGAAGTGGACGCCTGAGGTGGCGCGTTATGGCTGTTGATTTAACCACTGAACTGGCCAAGGTGTTGGATGGTTCGCAAATTATGATGCGCCCCGAAGACTTCCTGGGTGATGTGGATGGTGGTGGGAAGGTTGTTGTTTGCAAAGGCGATTTACCCCAAGGGTGCTCCATTCGGGGGGCCAGGGCGATTGTGATTGATGGCGAGGTGCTGGGGCAGGCAAAACCTTATCTGAGGTTTTTGGCGCAGAGGTGGTCATTGTTGTGGG
>JBLHJX010000283.1:0-7077 GCA_047619225.1 Candidatus Latescibacterota bacterium | reverse complement strand
CAGGCGCCGATGCGCGTAAATCCGGTGTTGGTGGCGAATTAATTTGTAGCGTTTGGTAACCTAAGGAGTCATACACGTGTCACGAGTTGGAAAGCAACCCATCTTAGTGCCCAGCGGCGTTGAGGTTAAGCTTGATTCAGGTCAAGCACAGGTAAAAGGACCCAAAGGTGAACTTATGGTTCCTCTACCCGAGCAGGTGATTATTGGGCAAGCTGACGATCTCTTAACTGTTTCTGTAAAAGATCCAGAGGATCAGCATCAACGTTCTTTGTGGGGGCTTGTCCGCGCATTGTTGTCAAATGCTGTTGTTGGTGTATCCAGTGGTTTTGAAAAAGCGTTGGTTGTTGTTGGTGTTGGATACCGTGCAGAGATAAAAGGCAAGAACTTAGACATGAGTTTGGGCTTCAGCCACCCTGTCGTCGTGGAAGCCCCCGATGGCATCGAATTTAGCGTTGAGGGTGCTCCCGCAGGTATTGAAAGTGCTCAGGCCTTGATAAAAGTTTCTGGGAGAGATAAAGAATTGGTCGGACGCACGGCCGCTAATATTAGGGGCATTCGTCCGCCCGAGCCCTATAAGGGCAAGGGAATTCGGTATAGTGATGAACAGGTGCGGCGCAAAGCTGGTAAAACTGCTGCGTAATTGTTAGGATAAGCTCCATGGCAAATAGAGAATTAAAAAAACGTGCTATGCGCACACGTCGAAAACAGCGCATTCGAAAAAAAATTAGCGGTACTGCACAACGCCCGCGTTTGGCTGTTTTTCGCAGCCTGAAACACATTCATGCACATTTGATCGACGATACCTCTGGACATGCGCTGTTGGGTGTGTCCTCAAATTCTAAGGATTTGCGTGATCAGTTGAAAAGTGTGGAGGGTAAGTGTGACAAAAGCCGTGAAGTGGGTAAAGCTTTAGCAGCCAAGGCAAAAGAAGCTGGCATTGCTCAGGCTGTTTTTGATCGAGGCGGCTATCTTTATCACGGTCGCGTGAAAGCGTTGGCAGATGGTGCCCGTGAGGGCGGTTTGCAACTTTAAAAAGGAGTACACGTTGGCCAGAATCGATCCCACTGGACTTGATTTGACAGAAATTGTGATCAATAACAGTATTAAACGTGTTTCACACGTGCGGAAGGGTGGTCGCCGATTTGCTTTTAATGCTTTGGTCGTTGTCGGCGACAAAAATAATGTTGTAGGGGTCGGAACCGGTAAAGCTGGTGAGGTCTCTGAAGCGATTCGCAAAGCGACAGATGACGCCAAAAAGAATTTGGTTCGTGTCCCTGTTGTTGATGGCACATTGCCCCACAAAGTTATTGGAAAATTTGGAGCTGCCCGTGTTTTGCTAAAACCTGCAGCACCTGGTACTGGGGTTATCGCTGGTGGTGGGGTTCGTGCGGTTTTGGAATTGGCAGGTGTTCACAATGTCTTGACCAAATCTTTGGGTGCACAGAATCCACAAAATGCAGTTAAGGCCACATTGGAAGGGTTGATGCTTCTGCGTGATGCTAAAACTGTTGCAGCACTCCGTGGCCTTAACGAGCAAGACTTGATTTCAGCAAGAGGATAATATTCATGGCAGGCACCTTGCGAATTACGCAGACTCGGAGCGCTATTAGGCGCCCCAAAAAGCAAAGTTTGACACTTGAAGCATTGGGTATTCGGCGCATCCGTCATTCGGTTGAACACAGCGACAACCCTGTGATTCGTGGAATGATAAATGTAGTGTCCCATTTGGTTGATGTTGAGGATGTATCTTAAAAAATTGGCTTTGGAGTATTTAAAATGAAATTGGGTAATTTGGCTCCTCCAAAAGGGGCTGTAAGAAAAAGCAAACGTCTTGGCATTGGGGTCGGATCGGGTACTGGGAAGACTGCGGGCAAAGGCCATAAGGGGCAAAAGTCACGTTCCGGCGCGAAACACCGCGCGTGGTTTGAAGGTGGACAAATGCCCTTGCACCAACGGTTGCCTAAGGTTGGTTTTAACAACCCGTTTGGTACTGTCTATCAAGTCGTCAATCTTGATGATTTGGCACGCAAAGAACTTTCGGGAGAGATCACACCATCGGTGCTCAAACAAGCCGGACTTATTTCTTCAAAAACGCGCCCAATAAAGATTCTTGGTCGTGGTGATGTTTCACTCGTAATGCAGGTGAAAGTACAGGCCATCTCTGCTTCTGCAGCAGAAAAGATCGTGAAGGCTGGTGGCCAAGTTGAAACGACAGCCTCTAGCTCTGGAGAAGACGGCTAAGGCATTTGGTTGGCGGGAGGCGACGTTGCTCGAAAGTGTTAAAAGTATTTTTAAGATTCCCGAATTGCGAAACAAGGTTCTTTTTACCTTGGGCATTCTGGCAATTTATCGATTGGGTGGTCAAATACCCATTCCTGGTATAGACCGAGTTGCTTTGACGGAATTCTTTGCGGGGGCCGGAAATAGTTTGTTCGGCCTTTACGACATGTTTGTTGGTGGGGCCTTTACCCGAGCAACAGTCTTTGCTTTGGGAATTATGCCTTACATCAGCGCCTCAATCATTTTTCAGTTGATGGGGGCAGTTGTTCCGGCTTTACAGAAACTGCAAAAAGAGGGTGAAGCGGGCCGCAAAAAAATTATGCAGTATACCCGATATGGTACGTTGGTATTGGCGGCTGCACAATCGTTTGGTGTTAGTTTTTTCTTGGAAAGTTTACAATCTCCACAAACGGGAATGTCTGTTGTTTTGTATCCTGGTTGGGGTTTCCGGTTGTTGGCGGTTTTGACAATTACCGCTGGTACTGTCTTTATTATGTGGCTGGGTGAACAAATTGATTCACATGGCATTGGCAATGGTATGTCTTTGTTGATTTTCATTGGTATTATTGCGGCTTTGCCTTTTGTCGTGCGAATGGAATACCTTGACTTTCTGACAAATGACAAAAGTATCCTTCTTGAACTGTTTGTTTTGATACTTATCGTTGTCGTGACGGGTTTGGTTGTTCTTATTACTCAGGGGACGAGAAAAATCCCGGTTCAATATGCCAAACGTGTTGTGGGTAGACGTGTTTATGGTGGACAGAGTACACATATACCTCTCAAAGTTAATACTTCGGGTGTCATGCCCATTATTTTTGCTCAAGCAATTATGTTTTTGCCCGCAACAGTTGCAGGTTTTGCACCTGGCAATGAGTTTATGCAAAACTTGGCCGCCGCGTTTTCGCCCAGTATGACATGGCAGTCTTTGCCATACTGGAGCTTTTATAGCCTCATGATCATATTTTTCGCTTATTTTTATACAGCCATTGTATTCAACCCCATTGACCTAGCTGATAATATGAAACGCCAAGGTGGGTTTATTCCTGGAGTAAGGCCTGGCAAGAAAACGGCTGAATACATCGACCACGTGCTGACAAGAATCAACTTGCCGGGATCCGTGTTTTTGGCGGCCATTGCCGTTGCGCCATTTTTTGTGATTGGTTATTTAGGCGTCAACCCAGGTTTAGAGCGTGTATTTGGTGGAACGGGTTTGCTGATTATGGTTGGTGTTGCATTAGATACATTACAGCAAGTGGAGTCTCATTTGCTTATGCGCCACTATGACGGTTTCATGAAAAAAGGACGCATTAAAGGTCGGCGTGGTTAATTGTCGTCTAAGGGAGTATTCATTATGAAAGTCCAGTCTTCTGTTCGTAAACGTTGTAATCACTGCATAGTTATCCGGCGGCGTGGTGTTGTTCGAATCATATGCAAAGTCAATCCACGACACAAGCAACGACAAGGTTAACTGAAAACTTTTCATTATTTTTAGGGGTAACTCATGGCACGAATTGCTGGTGTCGACATTCCAAGAGAAAAACGCGTTGAAGTTGCTTTGACCTACATCTTTGGCATTGGGCCAAGTTCATCACGCAAAATATTAGGTCAAACACAAGTTTCTCCAGATACGCGAGTCGATGCCCTCACCGAAGATGAGGTGGCCAAATTGCGTTCGGTAATCGAAGGAGATTACAAGGTTGAGGGTAACCTACGCAGTGAAACGGCTATGAATATCAAACGTTTGATGGATATTGGGTGCTACAGAGGGCTTCGCTGGCGAAGAGGGTTACCTGTTCGCGGACAGCGCACACGCACGAATGCTCGCACCCGAAAAGGGCCAAAGAAAGGCCAAATTGGTCGTAAAAAGGGCTAGCCCATAGGGTTCTAGCGCACAAGGAGGAGTAGGTTGCCACCAAGAAAAGGAAGCAAACGTCGTAACAAACGCGTCGATGCCAATGGCGTTGCTCATGTTAGTGCCACTTTTAACAATACCATCGTTACCTTAACCGATCGTGACGGGGAAGTCATTTCCTGGTCGTCGACGGGCAAAGTGGGCTTTAAAGGCTCAAAAAAGAGCACGCCGTACGCTGCTCAAATGGCTGCTACGGATGCCGCTCGACTTGCTATGTCGATGGGGTTGCGCCGTGTTGAAGTTTGGGTTAAAGGCCCAGGCGTAGGGCGAGAAGCAGCTGTTCGCTCATTACAAGGTGCAGGCTTGGAAATTTCTGCTATCAAAGATGTGACCCCTATTCCGCACAACGGTTGTCGCCCACCAAAACGGCGCCGCGTATAACTTTTTGTAACTTGACAGGACTGAAGGAGAAGATCTTAAATGGCGAGGTATACCGCAGCCAACTGTAAATTGTGCCGGCGTGAAGGAATGAAATTGTTCCTAAAAGGCGCTCGGTGTCATTCTGACAAATGTGCTTTTGATCGTAGAAGTTATGCACCCGGGATGCACGGGCAGAATATGCGCCGAAAGCCCTCAGAATACGCTTTGCAGTTACGCGAAAAACAGAAAACCAAACGCATTTACGGTGTTTTAGAAAATCAATTTCGTATCTATTACAGTAAAGCTGCGCGTGGTAAAGGTTTGACAGGTGAAATGCTTTTGCAAATGCTCGAGTGCCGATTAGACAACATTCTATACCGGTTGGGGTTTGCGCCCTCGCGTAAGGCTGCTCGTCAATTGGTACGCCATCGCCATGTATCGGTCGGTGGTCATTTGGTGGATATTCCGTCCTATCAGGTTTCCCCTGGAGACATTGTGCAGATTCGCGAAAAAAGTCGCCAGATGCCCCTCATTCACGACGCACTCAAGCGTGCTGGTGATGGTCGTCAAGCTGCGTGGCTTTCAGTGGACAAAGTTAATTTGAGTGGTTCGATTTTGGAGTATCCGAAACGCGAAGATATCCCAACACCTGTTGAAGAACAACTTATCGTCGAGCTCTACTCTAAATAATTCGCTTTACATGTGCGTTGGCAGTCTGTGAGTGCACGAGGAGCCTGTTTTATGAAATTGAAAAACTTCCAGATGCCCCGTTCTGTACAAATTGATGAAGAGTCACTTACCGATGTCTATGGTAAATTTACTGTTCAGCCTCTTGAACGTGGTTTTGGTACTACCATTGGAAATGCCTTACGACGCGTGCTGCTTGCTTCGATAGAAGGGGCTGCCGTAAAGGCTGCAAAGATTGAAGGTGTTCAACACGAATTTACTGTGATTGATGGGGTTGTAGAAGATGTTACCGAGATCATATTGAACCTGAAAGAAGTTTGTATTCGTGTGCATTCGGATGATGATAAAGTGATCCACGTCAAAAAAGAAGGCCCCGGGGAGTTGACTGCTGCTGATTTACAAGTAGATGCTGATATTGAGATTATGAACCCCGAGCAGTATATCGCTTCTTTAGATAAAGATGGCATCTTGGATATGGAGTTGACTGTTGGAAAAGGCCGCGGATTTGTTTTAGCAGAACAAAATAAATCCGCCGATCATCCAATGGGCACCATTGCCTTAGATACTGCTTTTTCGCCCGTGCGTAAGGTTCACTATGAAGTTGACAATGCGCGCGTTGGGCAGCAGACGGACTACGATAGACTTGTAATGGAAATTTGGACGAATGGTGTGGTGCGGCCTGATGATGCGGTCTCTCATGCTGCCAAGATCTTAAAAGATCACTTGGAACTCTTCATTAACTTTGAAGATGAGCCCGAAGATGAACCTGAAGAAGTTGTTGACGAAGAAACACGGCGCATTGCAACTTTGTTGAAAATGCAAGTGGATGAGTTGGAGTTGTCGGTTCGCTCGGCAAATTGCCTCAAGGCGGCCAAGATTAACACACTTGAAGATTTGGTACAAAAACCCGAAACCGAGATGCTCAAATTCCGTAACTTTGGGCGTAAGTCACTTAATGAACTCACCGCGATCCTCGATGGGCTTAGCCTCTCTTTTGGTATGGATATTAGTAGCTATACCGATGTAGCAGCAAATGCCGAACCGATGGCGGTGTTGGAAGACGAATTTTAGTGAGGTAGGAAGGAATTTATGAGGCACGGACAAAAAGGACGCAAACTCGGGCGCACAGCAAGCCATAAGCGTGCAATGCTCAATAATATGGCAACGTCCTTATTTCAGCACGGTACGATTCGGACAACGTTGCCCAAAGCGAAAGAATTGCGTGGTGTTGCCGAGCGATTGATCACATTTGCCAAGCGTGGTGATTTAGGTGCACGTCGTCAGGTTTTGCGACGCATTCACGACAAGATTATTGTATCTAAGTTGTTTGATGAAATTGGTCCTTCTTTTTCTGGTCGAGCGGGTGGATATACTCGGATCTTAAAACTTGGCCCACGACGCGGTGACAGCACAGAAGTTTGTATGATTCAACTGGTCGGTGATGAACTACAAGTCGATTCTTCGGCCCCTCCAGTTGTTTCGGAAGCCCCCAAGCCTGTTGCTCAGCAAACCGCAGTTGAGGCGGATGTTGAAGTAATCGATGCTGCTGTAGATTCTGAAGAAGATGCAGTCGAAAAGAAAAAAGACGAATAATTTTCTGTTTTGATGAAAATAAAAGGGCAAACTGAGTTGGTTCAGTTTGCCCTTTTTCTGTGAGGGGACTATGGCAAAACCACGGCGAGGTGATGTTGTTGATGTGAAGATTTCAATGGTGGATGAAAAAGGCCAAGGAGTGGGCCAATTGGATGACTATACCGTGCGAGTAAGAGGAGGGATCCCTGGCGATTTTCTTCGGGGGTATATACGGAAAATTCGCCATGGTATACGGGAAATTGAGG
>JBLHJX010000282.1:0-7085 GCA_047619225.1 Candidatus Latescibacterota bacterium | reverse complement strand
TGAATAAGGTACTACACCTTCAGACAATGCCCTATCGAGCAGATCCCGAGCCACTTGATTTTGGTGTGAGGCCAACGGGGTCTCTGGCGGTGCCTCTGCGGGCAGGTCCTGTACATCTACAAATTCAAAACGCACCGGTTCAGAAATCGGTGGTTTTGAAGAAGCCGACGGAATCAGCACGGTCTTTTGGAGGGTCCCCCAAAACACAAAGAGAAGTACGTGCAGCAACACGGCGGCTGAATAAGCACGCACCGAAGGACTTTTATACCAGGGATCAGACATATTCACGACAGAAGGAGAAGGCATTTATTACCAAGGACTCAATATACGATAAACACTTTCATAGACAAACACCAAGCAGAATGCTCTTTTGACGGTTAAAGCAGTAAAATCGTTCCAAACACAAAAAAACCCAATGGTTACCCATAGGGCCAAAACGGACAGATTACCCCAAGTCCTTATCAAAGACAATCAATCAGCGGCCGCGACATCCAAGGTTGATGCCATTTGCCGGCGCCGCCGAACACCTTGCCACAAAGACAAGCCCCCCACATAAAAAAAACCGAACGAAAACAACCCCAAAAATGGAATTGGAAAATACAAACCTTTAAGCGAGGCGTACACCATCGCTGCAATCAGATAACATCCCAAACCCACTTCAATATAGGACATGAGATTTTTTCGCAACCCATATTGCTTACCCAACCAACCATCACCCTTGCCCACGACCTGATACTTGGGTGTTCGATAAAACGCAGTCTCATAACCGACAAGAGCCTGCAAAACACCTAGAGAGTTATTGAGGGATACGCCCATACCAAATGCCAGTACAGCGGGCAAATACTTTAAACGGGTCTTCCAATCTTGATAAATTTCACTTTGTGCATAAATATAAAACCGCGAAATAACGCCTGTTGCACCTGCAAAGAGTGGCAGATCAACCAACAGAACCCGATACCAACCCAAATTTTCCCGCAACACAATGGCAGGGAAAATCAGAATTGAAACAATAGCCATAAGCAGATACGAGAAATTGGTTAACAAATGGAAGGCTGCCTCTCCTTTAACCCGCCAAGGCAAAGAACTGGCCAGCACAGGACCTAGAAGTTTCTTTGCAGTCTGCACAGACCCCTTTGCCCATCTAAATTGCTGCGATTTCCATGCGTTTACCTCAACCGGCACCTCAGCTGGCGTAACCACATCTTGTAAATATAAGAATTCCCAACCTGCCAATTGCGCCCGATAACTCAAATCTAAATCTTCGGTCAACGTGTCGTGTTGCCATCCCCCCACCGCTTCAATACACGATTTGCGCCACACACCTGCAGTGCCGTTAAAGTTGAAAAACAAGCCCGCCCGACTTCGAGCACCGTGTTCCATAACAAAATGGCCATCCAAATAAATCGCCTGCACTTTGGTCAACAATGAAAAATCACGATTCAAATGACTCCAACGTGCTTGTACCAACCCAACCTCTGGGCGCGTAAAATGATGCACTGTCTTTTGCAAGAAGTCTGTCGATGGCACAAAGTCTGCATCAAAAACCGCGACCAACTCCCCTTTTGCTAAGCGAAGACCTTCCGCCAATGCGCCCGCTTTATACCCAACCCGATCTTTTCGACATACCAAAACAATGTCCAATCCCGTCTGTTGTAATTCTTGGACGCACCGAGAAGCAATAGCCGTTGTTTCGTCTGTTGAATCGTCCAGAACCTGAATCTCAAGGCGATCCTTTGGATATTCTAACGCGGCTACAGCTCGGATAAGTCGTTCTACAACATACATTTCATTATACACAGGCAGTTGCACGGTTACACGTGGCAACGCCTGGAACCATGTGTTCAACTTGGGTATTCTGTCATGATATTTAAAATAGAGCCGCACCATAATATGCCGGTGTAAACTCACAATCATGAGCAAACCCAAAGATACCGTATAAATGGCCAACAACAGCGTTTGCCACCAAGTCATACCGTCTCCATTACGTCTATTCTCAAAAATGGCCAATGAATCATTAGGATTTAACAACTCTGCCTAAGCGAAATATAGACCACATCCCTCTTACGTCAAACCAATTTCCAGAAGATGTTAATAAACAATAGATTAAAAAAATGCCCGCACAACGGCGGGCAAAAAGCGATGCAACAAAACCTGATTCTTACAATAGATATCTCATCTCTATATTACATCTGAAAAACATATACGACGACGTTAATGAGTTCTCGATCTGACAAACGATCAAGCGGAAATGCTGGCATAACCAACCCATTGAGACCCGGGTTGTTGATATGGCGTATTTTTTTGGCAATCTGATACCGACTGTAGCCATTTTTGACAAGCGAAGGAGCTGGCCCAGTGCCATCTGAGGCATGACACGCTTCGCAAGATCGGCGAAACAAGCGAAAACCCAAAGCAACATCACCTACTTTGAGCATACGATCACCAGGAATCTGCTCCGTCCACATGGGTTCAATGGATTTGGTTTTCGACTCTTGAATCATGTTTTCAGACTTTAAAAATGCGATCAATTGTCTGAGATGATGTTGCGCGGGTTCCACACCCGAATTGCCTTTTTCTTCTCGCTTGGTCACCCACCGAACCATACAGGCTCGGATAGCCTCTTGCAAAGAATGGGTGGTTCCTTTGTCCCACTTATTAAATATAGTACGATACCCAGCATTAAACAAAGAATGCCCGGGTCTCACTTTGCCATCAGGATCCTTCTTTTCGTTGAAATCGGCATGGCAATGAATGCATGTGAGACCTGTGGCAGTCCATTCAGGAGAGCGAAACAGTTGTTTGCCCGCAAAGGCATCATTGGGGTCTACAACCTCATTTCGGCGCCGACCTTGGGCTGAAACGATGACGACCAAACCCAAAAGAATACAAAGCACACTCAGTTTTAGGGAAATAAATCGCATATTACACATCTCTCGCACACCGAAAACCAACATCTCGTCGCCGCCGCTCAGACCGTTCATACGCACGGGTTGTTGCTTTTACCTCTTCGCGCGTGTTTGCCCAGCTTCCTCCGCGAATGACTTTTGCCTCCTCATTTTGAGGGAACACATTGCTGCTTGTCCATTCCCAGACATTGCCAGACATGTCATAACAACCATATTGGCTCACGCCACTGTGAAACTGCGTTACATCCGTCGTTCCCCGCAACCCCAGTTCACGGCAATTGCAATTAAAATGATTAAAAGCATTTCCCCAGGGATAGATCCGCCCTTGAGGTCCACGAGCCGATTTTTCCCACTCTTGCTCAGTGGGCAGGCGTTTACCCAACCACTTTGCATACGCGTGAGCATCTTGCCAACTCACATTCACCACGGGGTGATTGGCAAGGTCAGGCGCATAGTTATTATCTCTCCAATGCTCTGGTACTTGCCCATATCCTGTTTTGTCCAGAAACAGCTTGTACTGCCGATTGGTAACCGGATAAATATCCATATCCAAAGCGTCTAACATACTGCTGCGATTTACATCCCCTACCAAAAATGGACCTTTTTCGACACGAATCATGCCATCAGTACCTTCTGTAGCGACATGATCCTCACCCTCAGGAGCGGCCCTTCGTGGTTGCGTCGATGCACTCAAGTGCGTGTAAACTGAAATACCCTCTTCGTCGGTTGGAAAAGGCTTCCCACGCTGTAATAACTTAACCAATCGTTGGTCTTCTAAAAATTCCCGCAAATAAGGAGGGGATAATTGTGCTGACGCATCGTCCTTCATCGTTCGTATCGCCTCTTGCATTTCCGGTATGAGCAAGGGGCGTTGTGTGGCGCGATCGGCAAATCGTTCAAAAGCAAATGACATGATAATCCACTTGGCCAGCAAATCTTCGTCCATTGTTCCATTTTGCAAGAAGCCTTGTGTTTCTGCCAAACTCCGCTGAATTGAAAATGCATTAATGAAACGTTTAACCGTGCGCGGGTTTGCTTCGACTGTTTCCGAAACGTCTTCCAAATATCGCAAAATAGGGTTTTCTGTTGGCCCACCCATCAATTCTTCTCGGATAAAGCCTTGGATATGTTCTGGCCGCAAGGGTGGTAAATTGAACTGCAGTTGAATCAACTTGTCCATATAAGCATGTTCATCAAAGCCTTCAATACGTTGATATTGCGCTTTCACGGCCTTTTCAACAATATCAATATCCATGCCAATGACAAACACGCAGCCCGGGCGATCCATAAACAACTTAATGGTTTCAAGCACTTGTGCAACCCTGTTGGGCTGGCACCGATCCAAATCATCTATAAAAAACACCAGCACGCCCTCAGCATCATTAAATGAGGCGTCTTTTTGCGCGCGACCTTGCCCGGTGATAGACCAACCAATGAGCCGATCTAAGAATCGCTCAAACTCACGCAACAACGGCAAATTCCGCAACAAACCTGAATCGCTCTTCAAAATACCTGTGAGATCTGCCGAATCAGAAGTACTTACCAGATCATCCATTGCATTAGAAATGCGCGACCAATCTAATTTGCCCCCCTCTTGCCGCATGTGATCCAACCGTTGGCGCGGAAACCCTTCAGCCATCAATTGAGCGACAATTTCTTCAACAAGCGCAACCAAAATAGCATCTTTGCTTGAATATTTCCAAGCATTAAACCACACCGTGCGACAACGGCGAAAAACGGTGTCCCCTCCCGCCAAGTCGACATCAGTTGAAATGTTTTGGAGCATGTCCCGTATGGCGTACATCAAAGACGTCTTTCCACTTCCCCACGCGCCATTGATTGCAACCGTTAGTGGCGTTTTATTTGCTCGATCGGCAATTAATTTTGCAAAAGTCTCTGCGTAAACTGAAAACCCAAAGTGCTCAGATCGATCTGCTGGCGAATCATTATGTATGATAATTCGCTTGGTCTTCTTTAATTCTTCAATCACGTCAGATCTCCCTCAAACCGATAATTTGGCACCTGCGAAATCTGCCAAGACTGATCGTCTTCATCTGTATAAGTCGCCTGAGAAAATGTCAGATGGTATCCAGGCCCACCCATTAAAAACACGGTATGTCTCAGCGTTTGGGCGGGTTTGATCAAACGATGAACAACACATGAAATATCACCCACAACACCATTGTCAAATACCACATGCAATGTGAATTCTACCTTCACAATATCAAGATCACCCAGATTGCTCAATGTCAATTCCAAAAAGTCTTCGCGCCGTTGAAATACGCGATCAACGGTTTTTAAACCCGTGAGTCGCCCAGATTCTTCTTGTGCATGGAGCCAATCAAATGGTTCAGGCAGATGTGCCTCGCTTCTAAATGGGCAAAAGGGTGTCAACGAAACCAGTGCCATCTCAGAACTGTTGGCCAATCGACCTTGACCGGGATCCACAAAAACCACGCCGCCATCAGGCAGAACTTCAATATCTCGGTCACACCCTCGTGCAATTGCCCGTCGCGTGGCAGCACGTATCCGTGCTTCTTCAGTGGTTCCATTCAGAATGTTATAGATGGTTCCTTTTGATACCTTGCTTTTCTGGACAACCTCGGCCACAGAAATACCTTGTATTGAAATTTCACGCTCAAGAGCATCTCGAAAAGTCATTCTAAACCTCATAAAAAATATAGATCACACTCCAATAACTAAACAATAATAAACACAAACTGCGTATAAAATCAAGAAAAAAGTCTAATTTTGTCTATTTTTCTTGACATATACCCAAAAGTTAGCCTATATTTGCCTTTAACACTACACACCACTACACATCCACAATGTATCTCTTGAGGGATTCCACGTGTATCAAGACTATTGGGGGCTATCTGAGCTCCCATTCGAGAACGTGCCCGACCCCCGATTTTTCTACCCATCGGCAGAGCACCAAGAAGCCCTTCTGAGAATGTTTTATGCTGTCAACAGCCGCAAAGGTGCAGCCATGTTGACGGGTGACATCGGGTGTGGCAAAACGGTGCTGAGCCGCACGCTCATACAAGATCTCCCCCCCGAGCGATATGAAATTGGCCTGGTCACCAACCCCAGCCTTTCACCTGTCGACTTTTTGCGTGAAATCTTATATCAGCTGGGCGTAGAGCCCCAAACAGACTCTAAACTGGATTTGCTGCACATTCTCAATGACCAAGCAGCAAAAAATATGAAAGCGGGAAAAGATACGGTCATCATTATCGATGAAGCCCAAGCGATAGAAGATCAAGGTACATTTGAAGAACTTCGACTATTGCTCAACTTTCAGCTCAATGATCGATTCTTGTTGACGCTCTTACTTATGGGCCAACCCGAGTTAAAAGACAGAATAGCACAAATTGAACAACTGGCGCAACGCATAGCCATAAAGTTTCATTTGGGCCCACTAAAAAAAGAAGAAACGCACGCCTACGTTACCACACGACTGGAAAGAGCAGGTGTAAAACGACAACTCTTTACATCTGCAGCGCTCGATATCCTCCATCAGGAATCGGGTGGTATACCCAGAGAAATCAACAATATATGCGATATATGTATGTTATTGGGATTTGGTGCAAAAGTTGAGCAAATCGATACTGAGCCAATGATCAAAGCGTCTCAAGCAATCAAACAACTCTAAATCAAAGAAATATGCCACGCAATTCAGACATGGTTCGTGCTGGGAAAGATGCCATTCCCAGCACAGAAGAACCCCCTCCAAGCCAACAGCCCCCCGCACAAGAAGAACCTCCAGGCGGGGCTCCTGCAGGTGTACCCAAAATTGACCACCCACCTCATAGAGATATCAACAATTTCCCTACATTTACGGGCTTGTACAATGAAATAGGTAGTATTGCAAACGTCATTGATCAAATCAATCAAATTTCGGACTTTATTTCTGGCAAGCCAGTTCAGCCCAGTTCGGCCCCCCAACACCCTCAACAACCACCTCAACAGCAACCACCTCAACAGCAATACCCACAGCAATACCCACAACAGCAATACCCACAGCAATACCCACAACAGCAATACCCACAGCAATACCCACAACAGCAATACCCACAACAGCAATACCCACAACAGCAATACCCACAGCAGCAATACCCACAGCAATACCCACAACAGCAATACCCACAACAGCAATACCCACAACAGCAATACCCA
>JBLHJX010000281.1:0-7126 GCA_047619225.1 Candidatus Latescibacterota bacterium | reverse complement strand
TTGGTGCGAACGGGTACATTGGAAGACTATACGCATCACCCCCATATGATCCACGAAATGGGCCATGTACCAGGAGAGGATGCCAATTTCTTTAATGGCATCCACACCAGTGAAGAAGGCCATGCTTGGGGCATGACGATTGATTTAAATGCGTGCAATGGCTGTAATGCCTGTACGGTGGCTTGCCAATCGGAAAATAACATTCCTGTGGTCGGCAAAGAGCAGGTTTTGAACGGTCGTGAGATGCACTGGATTCGCATTGATCGATATTTCAAGGGTAGTTTGGAAAACCCTGAATTATACAACCAGCCTGTGCCGTGTATGCAGTGTGAAAATGCACCTTGTGAAGTTGTGTGCCCCGTGGGCGCCACAACGCACAGTGCTGAAGGTTTGAATGATATGGCGTATAATCGTTGTGTTGGCACGCGATATTGTTCAAACAACTGCCCCTACAAAGTGCGTCGTTTTAATTTTTTACATTATTCAGACGACCATACCGAAAGTTTGAAATTGGGGCGCAACCCCAATGTGACGGTGCGTGGGCGTGGTGTGATGGAAAAATGCACCTATTGCACACAACGCATCAGTGCCGCACGCATTACAGCCAAGGTTGGCGGCCAGGAATTAAAAGATGGCGATATTACAACGGCCTGTCAGGGTGTGTGCCCAACCAATGCAATTACATTTGGGGATATTAATGATCCCAATAGCAACGTATCGAAGCTGAAAAAACAAAATCGGAATTATGGTCTTATAACGGAGTTGAATACGCGGCCACGCACAACCTATTTGGCGCGATTGACCAACCCGAATTCGGAGATTGCACAGCATGGCTAGTCCTGCGCCCATACAAGAAGATCCGACAGCACCCGCACCGGTGCTAGGACCTGGGCAAACGTATACGACGATTACGCAAAAGATCAGTTCGATTATCACCAGTCGTACAACTGTGGGATGGATCGTTGCTGTTGCGTTGGCACTTGGGCTCATGCAGTGCTTTTTGCTTGGCGTTACGTGGTTGCTCATTAAAGGTGTTGGTATTTGGGGGTTGAACATTCCCGTGGGTTGGGGATGGGCCATTATCAACTTTGTGTGGTGGATTGGGATTGGCCATGCGGGTACATTGATTTCGGCAATTTTGTTACTGATGCGTCAAGATTGGCGCAATTCGATTAACCGTTTTGCAGAAGCCATGACCATTTTTGCAGTGATCTGCGCGATGCAGTTTCCTCTGTTTCACACCGGTCGCCCTTGGGTTGCCGCGTATTGGTTGTTGCCTTATCCAAACTCAATGGGTGTTTGGCCACAGTTTAGAAGCCCGCTGATTTGGGATGTGTTTGCGGTGAGCACCTATTTTACTGTGTCTTTGCTCTTTTGGTATCTCGGTCTTATTCCAGATTTTGCAACCTTGCGCGATAAGGCCAAGAAGAAAATTTCTCGTATGATTTATGGTGTGTTGGCTGTCGGGTGGCGCGGTTCTGCTAAGCATTGGCACAATTATGAAATGGCCTCGTTGCTCTTGGCTGGTATTTCAACCCCTTTGGTGCTTTCCGTACACTCCATCGTGAGTTTTGACTTCTCGGTCGGTTTGGTACCGGGTTGGCATGCGACAATTTTCCCACCGTATTTTGTTGCGGGTGCTGTTTTTGCGGGTTTTGCCATGGTGTTGACGTTGGGATTGCCCATTCGCGCTATTTATGGGTTACACGACTTCATTACAGATCGCCATTTGAACAATATGTCGAAGGTGATGTTGGCTACGGGGTTGGTTGTAGCCTACGGGTATGGCATGGAGCAGTTTTTTGCGTGGTATAGCGCAAGCCCCTATGAAGGTTATATGATGCAAAATCGTATGCACGGGCCATATCAGTTTGAATATTGGTCTTTGATTTTGTGCAATGTGATTGTGCCGCAATTTTTGTGGATTAAAAGCGTGCGCTTGAATCCCTATGCCTTATTTGTTGTGTCGATGTTTATCAATGTGGGTATGTGGCTTGAACGATTTATGATTGTGGTGACCAGTTTGCATCGCGATTATATGCCATCTTCTTGGGATATGTATCATTCTACGCTTGGAGATTGGCTGTTGTATGCTGGCACCATTGGCATCTTCTTACTCGGCATGTTTTTGTTTATTCGTGTGATGCCTGTGATTAATATGGTTGAAATTCGTTTGTTGGTGCCCCGTAAGGGACATGGCAAAAAACCTGATCACGATGCTTCTACTGAAGTATCTGCAGAATAATTTGGGTTATGACGATGGCTGAAAATAGCATTTATGGTTTGATGGCGGAGTATGATAATCCAGACGATTTGTTGCATGCCGCACAAGGTGCTTATGCAGCAGGATATCGAAAGATGGATGCCTATTCACCTATGCCCATTCATGACTTGTCTGAATCTCTGGGTTATGACAAGCATCGCGTGCCATTTTTCGTGTTATTGGGTGGTCTGTTGGGTGTGTGTGCAGGTTTTGGATTACAGTATTGGGTGTCGGTTATTGAGTATCCTTTGAATATTGGGGGGCGGCCTTTTTTGAGCTGGCCCATGTTTATACCGGTTACTTTTGAGTTGGGCATTTTGTTTGCGGCATTTGGTGCTATGTTGAGTATGTTCATATTGAACGGTTTGCCCCAACATTATCACCCTGTTTTTAATGTTGAAGCATTTGAAAGTGCTTCAAGTGACGGGTTCTTTCTTTGTATTGAAGCTGAAGATCCCCAATTCGAGCTTTCTGAAACGCGCGGCTTTCTTGAAGGGCTGCATGCAACAAAGGTGGTGGAAGTTGAATCTTAAAGTCAGCTTTCAGTTTGTTCTTTGTCTTGTGACGCTGGGTTTGTTTTCTGGCTGTCAAGGAACAACCGATCTTGAACGGTTGCGTCAGGAGATGTATAATCAGTCTAAGTATGAGCCGCTTGAAAAGAGCGACTTTTTTGCCGATGGGCGTGCTTCTCGTCCTTGGGTTGTGGGTACGGTCGCTCGTGATCATTTGCGTATAGACGCGCATTTGTATACGGGCAAAGTAGACGGCGAGCTTGCGAAAACCTTTCCGTTTGAAATTACGGCTGATGTGCTTAATCGTGGTGAAGAACGGTATAATATTTTTTGTTCGCCATGTCATGGTTATGTGGGCGATGGACGAGGAATGGTGGTTCGGCGCGGTTTGAGACAGCCACCTTCTTATCATATTGATCGACTACGCGCTGAAACACCCGGATACTTTTTTGATGTGATGACCAATGGGTTCGGGGTGATGTATAGTTATGCATCGCGTATCAAACCCGAAGATCGATGGGCAATTGCTGCATATATTCGCGCTTTGCAAGTAAGCCAGGGGGCAACCTTAGAAGATGTGCCTGCTGCCGAGCGTCGACGACTTGAAAACCAGTAGGGAACTTGTAATGGCTACGGAATCATTTGATCATCCATTTGTAAATAAGATTCGGACTGGAGGGCTGATGGTAGGCGCTCTTTGTGCCGTGTTGAGTGTTATTGGTTTCATTTCTGAGCAACAGCAGTTTTTCCAATCTTATATTGTTGGATATATCTATTGGCTGTGTATTAGCTTAGGATGTTTGAGTTTGTTGATGCTACATCACTTGGTGAGTGGTCGGTGGGGTTTTGTGATTCGCCGGTTGTTAGAGTCGGGAGCACGAACGTTGCCGCTGATGGTTGTTTTGTTCATCCCTATTATTTTCGGTATGCACAATTTGTATGAGTGGATGGATGCCGATGTGGTGGCAAATGATCCTGTTTTGAAGATTAAAAGCGCTTATTTAAATGAGACGGGTTTCTTGTTTCGGGCCGTGATTTATTTTGCAATTTGGCTTGGCATGACATTTTTTCTGACCAAGTGGTCTCGCACACAAGACCAAACGGGTGATCCGGGTTTGAAAAGTCGGATGATCAATTTGAGTGGGCCTGGTATTCCGGTATTTATTTTGGCAGTAACCTTTGCATCAACCGATTGGGTGATGTCTTTGGAACCCCATTGGTTTTCGACTATTTTTGGTTTCATTTTTGTGGTGGGGCAGGTATTGGCTGCCATGGCGATGTGCATTATTTGGGTGGTGAATCTCTCTGATGCCGACGTTTATAGCGAGATTGATGCTTCAAAATATTTGAGCGATTTGGGCACGTTGATGTTTGCCTTTACGGTGTTGTGGGCCTATGTCAGTTTTTCACAATACTTGATCATTTGGTCAGCTAACCTTGCCGAAGAAGCGCCTTGGTATATCAAACGCGGTCAGGGTGGTTGGGAGATTATGTCAGTGGGTTTGATTTTGTTCCACTTTGTATTGCCGTTTTTCTTGCTTTTGCAACGCGCCATCAAACGCCGTGCACAGTTGTTGTTGGTGATTGCCGTGTTGATGCTGGTGATGCGTTATGTCGATTTGTATTGGTATATTGCACCTTCATTCTCACACGGTGGTCTATCCACTTTTCATCCTCACTGGCTTGATCTCACTATTCCATTGAGCATCGGTGGATTCTGGTTGGCATTTTTCACCATGCAACTCAAGCGTGTTGCTTTGGTGCCTTTGCACGATCCACGTATGGCAGAAACTTTTGCTGGAGAGGGTCATTAAGATGGCTGAACATCACGATGCCCAAGAAAAGGGATATGAATCCTATGCCCTCAATATTGGCCCTATATTGATCGCAACGGCAGCGATTTTGACTGTTGCTATTTTGTCTTTTATTTCGATGTGGGTGATGTTTTTTGCGATGGAGCGAGCCAGCATATACTTGGCCGAAGATCCCCCTCCGATGATTGCACAACAAAAGCCATTTGATGGGTTGTTGATTCAGGCCGATCCCCCAGCCGAATTGGCGCAGGTGCGTTTGGAGACTCGGGAAACTTTGTCTGCATATGGGTGGGTAGATAAAGATGCTTTGCTTGTTCATCTCCCAATTGAAACCGCCAAAGCCCTTGTTTTAAAACGTGGGTTTCCGGTTCGGAAGTAATTATGCGTAGTTTATTTGTTTTTGTTTGTCTGTTGGTGTTTTATGGCAACAGTGATGGCCAATATGGTCAAGGTACACCTGCCATCAGCATACCAAACCCAACGGTGCTGGATTCGGTGGGAATCGATCAAAAGATGGGTGATACGATTCCACTGGAGTTGAAGTTTCAAGATGAATCTGGGCAAGCTGTTCGGTTGGGATCGTTTTTTGGCGACAAACCAGTGATTTTGGTCCCGGCGTATTATGAATGCCCTATGTTGTGCACGCAGGTTTTGAATGGGTTGTTGATGGGCCTGCGCCCTTTGTCTTTAACTGCGGGTGTCGATTTTGAAATTGTCACTTTCAGTATTGATCCTGGCGAAGGTGCTGAGTTAGCAGCGGCTAAAAAGATCGTGTATAATGAAGGTTATGGACGCAATAAAGATGGGTGGCGTTTCTTAACGGGTGATTTTCAAAGCATCAAACAGCTCACAGATGCGTTGGGTTATCACTTTGCACACGATCCAGAAACAGATGAATATATACACGCCAGTGGCATTATGTTGGTTACACCACGAGGTAAGCTGGCGCGGTATCTTTTTGGAGTAGAATTTGCACCGAGAGATATCAAATTGGGGTTGATTGAAGCATCCGAAGAAAAGATAGGTTCCCCAATAGATGCCGTGCTTTTGTATTGTTTTCAGTATAATCCGCTTACGGGTAAATATTCACTGGCAATTTATCGTTTGGTGCGTATTGCGGGAGGTCTTACTGTGATTGGCATTGTTGTGATGATCGTGGTTTTTTCTCGCAAGTACAAACAGGATGTCGTGCAGCATCATGCTTGATTCGTTTTTGGTTGTTGGGTTTTCCCGACATATTCTTTTACCCTTAATCCGCTGAGTTGGCGAATGTGGACTGACTTTCCTCTTTTTCCTGAACAGGCTTCGAGTTTTGCTCTGAAGGTTGATGGCATTTATTTTGCCACTGTTCTCCTGTGTGTCTTTTTTGCCGCGTTGGTTTCGGTGCTGGTGGTGGTATTTGCGATCAAATACCGTCGCAAGTCGCCAGATGAAATCCCAAGGCAAATCGCTGGCCATATCGGCTTAGAGATTTTTTGGACTGCCATTCCATTGGTGTTGGCTTTGGGGATGTTTGTGTGGTCTACCGTCTTGTATTTCCATATGGTCACGCCACCTGCCAATACAATGGAAATGTACGTGGTAGGCAAGCAATGGATGTGGAAGTTACAACATCCTGAAGGCAAACGAGAGATCAATGAGTTACATGTGCCTTTGGGACAAGCTGTGCGCTTGACCATGACCTCAGAAGATGTGCTGCACAGCTTTTACATTCCGGCATTCCGTGTCAAAAAAGATGTGGTTCCAGGGCGATATACGTCGCTTTGGTTTGAAGCGACAAAAGTGGGTTCTTATCATTTGTTTTGCGCCGAGTATTGTGGCACTGAGCACTCTCGCATGATTGGAAAAGTTCATGTGATGGAGGCGCAAGATTATCAAAATTGGCTGACAGGTGGTGTGGCCAACGAGCCTATGGAAGTGACCGGTGAGCGATTGTTTGAACAATATGCCTGTCACACCTGCCACAAAGTTGATGGCAAAGGCCGTGGTCCTTCGTTGGTTGGGTTATACGGCAAATCGGTTGGCCTTGAAGGTGGTGGGTCTGCTGTGGTGAATGAAGCCTATATCCGTGAATCTATTTTAACGCCAACGGCCAAGGTCGTGGCGGGTTATAAACCGATTATGCCGACATTTAAAGGGCAGATTAGTGAAGAGGGCGTGATGCAGTTGATTGCATATATTAAGTCGCTCAAGGCCCCCGAACTTACGCGTGTGGAGTAGTGTGATATGGCAATTGCAGAAGATGATGTAACCGCATCGGGATATGCCGCATCGGAGACCAACTACCTAAACAATGGTTATGGTTTAAAGTCTTGGTTGTTGACCAAAGATCATAAACGCATTGCAGTGCTGTATATGATCTCGATTTCAATCTTTTTTGCTTTGGGTGGTGTATTTGCTGGATTGATTCGTTTGGAGTTGTTAACACCCCAAGGCGATTTTGCGCATTCCGATACGTATAACAAGTTGTTTACCATGCACGGTGTAATCATGGTTTTCTTCTTTTTGGTGCCGTCCATTCCTGCAACCCTTGGTAA
>JBLHJX010000280.1:0-7154 GCA_047619225.1 Candidatus Latescibacterota bacterium | reverse complement strand
GTAAGTCTGCCCGTCTTCCAAAATAGGCGGTGGTGCAATCACACAGTGTATTTAATCCCAATATTTTCAGTTTTTTAAGATACGGAATAACAACACCCAATAATTTTTCTTCATCGTATTGCGTATGCTGTGCTATGGGGCCACCAAAAATAGACATGATGTGTTCATGGGGCAGTGTAAACCCCATTTGATCGGGGCGAATGGGTCCAGTGACACTCATGATTTGACGTGTTTCTTGTGCAAATAACGAGGGCACAACTGCGAGTGTGCCCAATGTGCAAAGGCTGTTTTGTATAAAGGATCGTCGGGTGAGCATTGTGATGTTTCCTCTTAATAGAGTCGGTGAATGATGTGATAACCTGCTGGTGTTTTAAAGGGGCCTTCGATCTTTCCAGGTTGGGTTTTTTGCACCGCTTGTTCAAATTCGGGGATCAGGGTGCCTGGCAAAAATGCACCCAGATCCCCGTCATATCTTGGGTCTAATGAATGTATTTTGACTAGTGCACCAAAAGATGCGCCTTCTTTAAGTTTGACTAAAATTTTTTTGGCTTCTTGTTCTTCCCGAACGAGAATATGACGTGCACGCATCTCACCCGCTTCGATGCGTTTTTTTTGATCTTGGATGTGCGTAAAATTTTCTCGGGCAAGGGTATGGTTTGGGTTGATGCGGAGGGCTTTTTCAAAGTGGGGCTCGGCTTGATCATATTGCCCCAATTCGGCGAGTGCACTGCCCAAATTGTTGTGCGCATCAGCAAACTTGGGCTGGTGTATAATGGCTTGCTGATAGTTTTTGGCAGCTTCTATGAGTTGACCTTGGCTGGCAGATAGCAGGCCAAGATTGTTATAGGCATCTGCATTTTTGGGGTTGTGTTGAATGGATTTTTGATAGCTTTGACGCGCGTCGTCTATTTTGCCGAGCGTGGCATAAACCGTACCGAGTCCATTGTGGGCGTCACTGTGTGTCGGGTCTTTTTTAATCACGGTTTGATACGCGATCATGGCACTGTCTGTTTGTCCCAGTGCAATATATGCAATGCCCAGATTGAAATAGATATCTGATTTTTCTGGATCGACTGCCCGTGCCAGACGGTGATGGTTGAGCGCTTGTTGAAAGTTGCCCTGTCGCGCATATAAGGCTCCAAGCGCATTGTGTGCATCTGCTGCTTTGGGGCTGAGTTCGAGAATCGCATGGTATTCTGCCATGGCCGAGTCTACATGCCCGTGGGTTTGTTGGCGTGCTGCGTTTTCAAAGTGTACGCGAATCTGACGCTCGGTACATCCTAAGCATAGAATCAAAAGCAGGCCCAAGATGACAGGTCGTTGACGTGTTCTGTTCAAGCCTTTGTTAGTCCGGAACGGAGAAATTGAAGGCATATTTTTTTTCATATCAAATGGTGTTCCTATCCTGCGACAGGTGTACCCACTTCTTGTGCCACACGTGGGCGGCGCAGTTTCCAAATCATGCCGTCGTAGATAAAGTGCATAAATGACGTGCCATAGGTAAAAACAAGAAATGCAACCATGGATGCGGCTTTAAGCCCATAAAGGAGTGTGCTGGTGACAATAATAAAAATAATGATATAAGAGGGGATGTGATTGGCCGCCCGAGAAAGCCAAGGGGATTCCATTGTGTTGTGTTGGGCTTTGTTTTGTACCGCAAGCCCCACAATCGCGATGTATTCAGCCGCATGGCTGAAGGCTGTTGCGTCGGCCATTGCACCGGCTGATAAGATAGGCGCGAGGCCATACATGAAGGCGACAGAAAGAAAAAAAAGAACTTTGGGTAAGTTCAGTCCGTGGGGGGCTCGCCATTCGTAGATAAACCAGGCGAGGGTTAAAAGGATAGACGCGCCATAAGTAATTTGGACCACCCGCATTGCGCTGGGGTTTAGAATGATGAGCAGGCATACGATTGTAAGAAAAGGCAACGTGGGTTTGACTTTGCCTTCTGTACTAAACCACTGGTAAATCATCCAACCGATGGTGAGAATGAGGGTGGTGATATAGATTGTTTCAACACCCAACTGGTTTAGGTAGTGCATGATCCGGCCTTCTACCTCGGCCTGTGATGAAAAGAGATAGAAAAACCCAGCCAAAGACCAAGTGTAGACAGTCCATTCATCTAAGCGTTTGTGCCCCCACTGGGCTTTGCCTGAATAGATGCGCAAGATCCCATATTTTTGACGCACAAAATGGAAGAAATTAAAGAGATACCATATGGCGAACATTTCGGGTTCATCAACGCGAAAATAATAACATAGAACAACCAACAAAAGGCAAAGGATGGGCGTGATGATGTAAATGATACGGTGCCGGTTAAATTCAACACGGTCCATGTACACAAGCGGAAAGGTGAAATAGCGGTGGGCTACAAAAAACGTGATGGCAAGAAAGTGAAATTGCGTGGCATAGGCGGGGAGTTGATAGGGTATGAAGAAAAAGAGGGCCCAACCCAAGGTGATGCAACTGAGGTCGATAGATCGGTTGACGATCCATGGAGATTGTTTAGACATAAGCATACCCCACTAAATTATGTAAGGCTGTGGCCAGCAGACAGACTCACGAGGGCAAAAAAGGATGGCTTACGGGTTAGGCAAGTGGTGTATGTGTTTCTGAGGTACAATAACAACGTGCTTGATGGTTTTTGGCAACTTGAACGAGGGCGACATCGCCTTCTTGATCACATAGGCCGGGCTGAAAGTGGTCACATCGAGGGCCAAAGGTGCAGCCTATGGGCAAATGCATGGGATCGGGTACTGTGCCTCGAATGGCGGGTAATCTTTCTTTGTAACCTTGTCCTGGGATGGGCACACTCTTGAGTAAACCTTGTGTGTAGGGGTGAGCCGGGTTTTCATATGTTGTGTAGATGTCGGCGTGTTCTACAATGCGACCCATGTACATGACGTTGACTTTCGAGCAGGTACCAGCAACAATGCCCAAGTCGTGTGTGATGAGCAAGATGGCAATGTTAAACTCTGCTTGGAGTTCGTTGAGCAATTCCATGATTTGGGCTTGAATGGTGACATCTAATGCGGTGGTGGGTTCGTCGGCAATCAAAAGCGCAGGGCGACACGCTAAGGCCATAGCAATCATCACGCGCTGTCGTTGCCCACCCGAGAGCTGGTGAGGATATTCGCGCACGCGACGGTCGGGGTCTGGAATGCCAACCCGATCGAGCATGTGAATAGCTTCCTTGAGGGCTTCGGCTTTGCTAACAGAACGGTGTAACCAAATGGCTTCGGCTACTTGGTGGCCTACTGTAAAAACGGGTGAGAGTGCCCGCATGGGTTCTTGAAAGATCATGGCAATGTCGTTGCCACGCAACTGTTGCATTTTGACGCTGTCTGGATTCAGGTCTGTGATATTGATGATGTCGCCTTTTTTGTCTTGTACACGAATGCTGCCCGATATTTGCGCGGGGGGCTCGGCCAGCAAACGCATAATGCTCATGGCCGTGACACTTTTCCCCGACCCCGATTCGCCCACCAAACCAACGGTTTCACCTCTGTGTAAGACCAAGTCAACACCATTAACTGCAGTGACAAGGCCATCGATGGTACGAAATTGTACGCGTAAATCTTCTATTTCGAGAATGGGTGTTGGCATGGAAATCCTAACGGCAGAAAGAATAAAGAAGAGAGAAGAAAGACGATCATTCCAAGATCATTGTTTATGATTGCTCTTTAAGCAGTTTGTCGATGAGATCGACAACGGTGATACCTTCGGCTTCGGCATTAAAGCTGGTGACCATGCGGTGGCGCAAGACGGGTATGGCAACGGCGTTGACATCGTCTATAGAGGGCGCATATCGGCCATCGAGTACGGCGCGTGCTTTTGCACCCAAAATTAAACATTGAGAGGCCCGTGGGCCAGCACCCCAACTGATGAGGCGCGAGATGTCTGCGGGCGCGTTGGGGTTGTTGGGGCGTGTTTTACGAACCAACTTAACGGCATAGTCGACGATGTGGTCGGCAACGGGAACTTTGCGAATGAGTTGCTGTAATTTGATAATTTGCGCAGCATCTAACACGGGTTGAACATTGTGGTCTTGTGATCCTGTGGTGGCTTTGACAATTTGTTTTTCTTCTTCTTCTGATGGGTAATCAATCCAAAGATTGAAGATGAATCGGTCCAATTGTGCTTCGGGTAGGGGGTATGTGCCTTCTTGTTAAATGGGGTTTTGGGTTGCCAACACAAAAAAGGGTTCTTCAAGTTGGAAGGTTTCACCACCGGCAGTCACTTCATGTTCTTGCATGGCTTGCAAGAGGGCTGCTTGGGTTTTGGGTGGGGTTCGGTTGATTTCGTCGGCAAGAATAATATTGGAAAAAATGGGTCCTTTGACAAAGCGAAAGGCTTTTTGGCCCGTGCTATGGTCTTCTTCAATGACCTCGGTGCCCGTAATGTCAGATGGCATGAGATCTGGGGTGAATTGAATGCGATTGAAGGAGAGGTTGAGCGCGCGGGCCAAGGTGCTGATGAGCAGTGTTTTGGCCAAGCCAGGCACCCCCACCAACAACACGTGTCCCCCACATAAGAGCGCGATGAGCAGTTGGTCGATGATTTCTTTTTGGCCAATGATCACTTTGCCAATTTCACCCACAATTTGGTTGTAGGCATCTTTGAGTTGTTCAACGGTTTCGAGATCGTCATGGGTGGGTTCTTGAGACATTTGGGTTCCTTAAGATATTGGTTGTGCATCACAACATAAAAAAAGTTCTGAGAAATGCGAGTAGTTTTTACGTTTTTCGCTTTTGTTTTTTGGCCGCAGGAAAAAGAATATTGTTTAAAATAAGACGATAACCTGCAGAATTTTTGTGTAAGGCCAATTGTGTGGGCGGGTCGTTGACAAAGTGTTGATAGTCTTCAGGATCGTGTCCTGCATAAAAGGTGAAAGTGCCTTGCCCAAAGTTGCCATGAATGTATTTGACATGATCTTTGCCTGGGATGTAGCCCATAACGGTGATCGATTTTTTGAGTTTGCTTTTGTTGAAAGCTGTGGTTTGTCCCAAAAAACCAGGCACAATGGGCGTGTGGTTCTGTGTGAGCATGGTGGGAACCGGGTCATATTTGGCTGAAAAATCAAAGAGTGTAAAGGCATCGCGTTCGGCATTGTGTATTTGGCGCATTTCTTGAGGGGAGAGGTCAATGTCTGAATATTCGTATTCCAGGGGATCGAGCACAATATTGAAGTTTTCAAATGCCAGGGTGCGTGAGAAGTCCAATTGCTGCTGCGCGTCTGGGGCCATCGGGTCGCCATCGTAGATGGTGTCGACTATGTCGGTTTTGTGTGCGGCCAGAGTAATGTCAAAGGTATCCGTGGCCGAGCACATCGCAAATAAGAACCCCCCCTCACTTACGTAGGCCGAAATGGTTTCGGTTATGGCACGTTTGAGGTGTGATACTTTGGCAAAGCCGAGTTTGCGTGCAAGTGCTTCAAAGTATACCTGTTGCTGCCGATACCAGGTTTGGTTGCCGTGGCTTTTATAAAATTTGCCATATTGGCCCGTAAAATCTTCGTGGTGCAAGTGGAGCCAGTCGTAATCTTCTAATTTGCCATTTAAAACTTCTTCGTCCCATAAGGTGTCATACGGGATTTCGGCATAGGTAAGGGCCAAGGTGACGGCATCGTCCCAAGGTTGTTTGTTTTGTGGGGTATACACCGCTATTTTGGGTGCTTGTTCAAGATGCATTCGGTTCATGTTTTCTGATTCAATTAGGGCATAGATGCGTGCTGCCTGTGCTTCTGTGATTTGCTCAAATGAGACGGCTCGCACGCGGGTTTCTAAAATGAGCGCATCGGAAACATCCATGAGAAACGACCCCCCGCGGTAGTTGAGCAACCACTCAACGGGCTGGCCGTTTTGCAGGGCCCAAAAGGCGATGCCGTAGGCTTTTAGGTGATCTGTTTGAGACAGATCCATAGAGATGAGTAGCTTGTCGGCACGCGCAACTTGAACCGAACATCCTATGCCTAGGAGCATAACAATTAAGAATCGAATGGATTTCACCCTGTCTCCTTTGGTGTTTCTATGGATTGGATCTTTTGTTGAATGATGCGCAGACGTTCCCGCGCCAAATCGGCCTCAAAGCTGAGGGGGAAATCTACCAAGAGTATTTCATAGGCACGTTTTGCTTCGTGATATTGGCCCAAACGCGTTTCATAAATTTGGGCCACGGCCATTTGAGATGCCGGGCGCAATGGGCTTTTGTTTAAGGTTAAAACAAGTTTTCTGTGTTGTTGTATGGCTTCTGTGTATCGCTTGAGTTGTTCGAGCAATTCGGCTTGTTGAAATAAGATACGGTCTGCCAAAAAAGTTTGGGGATGTTGTTTTTGGAGTTTTTCAAATGCCAAATGTGCATCTTTCCATTTTTGTTGTCGGCGCATGCGTTCTGCCTGAGCATATTGTTGCAACTGCTCGGGATCTTTTTGTTCACCTTCTTCAATGAGAGCCAGTTTCAAAATGGCGTCATTGGCAACATTTTGCCCTAAGTCTTTGGCCAAAACGAGGTTTAATAAAATTTTGGCCGCGTTGAAGTCTCCTGTATAATAGTGTAACTCCGCCATATTAAAACGGGCCTGGGCCGCCTCGGGGCCTACTTTTCGCTCCGCAAGAATGGTGGTCCAAGCTTTTTCGGCTTTCTCAAATTGATCGGTTTGCAAATAACTTTCGGCCAGTTCAAAAAAACCGCGATACCGCCATTCATTTTTGTGCTGGGTATCGATGAGGTCTTGAAAGGTTCTTTGTGCGTGTTTGAGGTCGTGGTCTATATCGCGTTGGAACAAACCTGTGCGAAAGCGGGCCTCATCGGCTTCGGGGTGTGTGGCAAACGAGTCAATAACGGTCTGGTAATATTGGCGTGCCAGTTCGATTTTCTGGGCCTGTTGGTGTGTGTGTGCCAAGCCAATGAGCGCACGCACGCGCACATCTGGGCGATCTACGTGGTCGTAGAGTGTTTGGTAGGCCTGGGTGGCGGTTTCGAAATTGTTTTCATCTAAAGCATATTGCGCGATACGCGAGAGATAGGTCCAACGGTTGGCTGGTAAATTGGGTGTGTTTTGTACAATGCGAAGCACCTGGGCAGAAAAACCAGCGGGTAGGGCATATTCGATAAGCAAACCCAAATTATTGCGGTTGCCGGGTGTGTTGGCCACT
>JBLHJX010000279.1:0-7156 GCA_047619225.1 Candidatus Latescibacterota bacterium | reverse complement strand
CCAAATATAAATCGTCAGTGCACCCAAAAGACAATGGCAAATTCAATGTATAACCAACGCCATTTCCTCTGCCTCGCTCTGATGCATAACCACTATAATAGGGATATTCCAAGTTAGGGTCGGCATGGATAGAAGCAAATAATACATCTGCCGAATCATAAAAAATGGCCTGCGTCCCATTGCCGTGGTGATAATCCACATCCAAAATAGCAACACGTCCGTGTTCACTTAAACGTTGTGCGGCCAATGCGGCATTATTCAAATAACAATACCCCCCATACAAATCGCGCCCAGCATGATGACCTGGTGGACGGCAGAGTGCATAAGCAGACGATTCGCCAGCCAGCAACAAATCTGCGCCCGTAAGCGCACAACAAGCCGCCTGTTGTGCCGCTTCCCAAGTGCCTCGCAAAATGGGCGTCTGTGTCTCAAAACAATAATACCCAGCCTGTCGTATCAATTCTTCAGGTTTGCTCTCCAATGATCGCATCGCAAATGTATGGGGAATCAGCCCCACGTCAGTTGCACGCCCAGAGGCCTCCCATTCATCATAAACACCCGATAAAAAATCTAACAAACCCTCATCATGCACCGTTTTCAGTGCATCCATCCCAAATACGTCAGGCGCAACAATCTCGCCAACTTTACGCTCTTGCAATGCATGCAAAATACACTCGGCGCGATCTGGCACCTCCACTGCGGTGTGTAAACCATCACTGAACAACTGGTGCGTTGGTACATGTAATTTATGTTTATTGGAATATATGATTTTCAAGTCACCCCCCGAATGATTCAGGCCTTTCGATTTTCGCCTCATCAATTAACAATGGCTTTTGTGCCATTTCATACGCATCATAGAGGCCGCAAAAAAAACTATCATACTTCTTAAAGGAGATCCATCCAACTATGCAAATGCACACCTATGAACCGGCTTATCTTCACGCACTGTCCCGACGCCTATTCGAATCATCCGGTGCGACAAATGAAATTGGCCACATTGTTGCAAACATTCTCGTCGGGGCCAACCTCACCGGTCACGATTCTCATGGTGTGCTTCGCGTGCCAACATATATGCGCCGCATCTCAGATGGCATTATGAATGCAGGAGCAGAACCAACTACGGTACGCGAATCTGTCACCACACTTGTGCTCGACGGCCACCAAGGCCCGGGCCACCTCACCGCTTACCGCGCCGTTCACAAAGCCATTGAAAAAGCCCGCACATCTGAAATCTGTTCGGTATCATTCACCCAAATCGAACACATTGGTCGCTTGGGCCACTATGCCGAAATTGCAGCACGCGAAGGTTTTGTTGGCATCGCAATGGTGGGTAGAGGTTCATCCAACAAAATGAAAGTGCTGCCCTTTGGCGGTAAAAAAGGAAGCCTCGGCACCAACCCCATTGCAATAGGCATTCCAACAGGAGACGAGGTTCCTTTTCTCTTAGATGTTGCCACCTCCGTTGTTGCCGAAGGCAAACTGCAAGTGGCCCGCAGCAAAAACGTGCCCGTACCAGAAAATTACATCGTCGATAAAAACAACGTGCCAACGACCGATCCCAATGAATTTTATGACGGCGGTTATCTACGCACCTTTGGCGAGCACAAAGGGTATGCCTTTTCGCTGGCGGCTTGCCTCATGGGCCAACTGGCTGGCAACTATGGCGAGGGATGTCCTTTTGGGTATGCATTTATGCAAGTCATCAACATCAATGCGTTCACAGACCTAATCGGCTACCAAGAAGGCATACGCGCATTTCTTGACGACATCAAAAAATCTGAACCTGCCGATGGGGTAGATGAAGTGCAAGTGCCTGGTGAATTTGAACACCGCACCCGTACACATCGCCTCAAGCACGGTATTGAAATACCCGACACGATTAACGAGCAACTCTTGGAATGGGCAAACAAATACAACGTGTCGGCCGATGGTTCGATTATTACAGATGAGGATAGAGGGTATTATGTATTTGCAAGCGCATCAGTATAAACGATTTAGATTGGCGTAACGATTTGGATCTAAATCTTTGTCGGCGAGAACAGGGTGATCTGGACCAAAGCGACGCGCTCGAAATGAAATATTGGCTTTGCCACCGGTGCGCACATTGACCGTATAAAAAGGGTTGATATATTCCCAAACGATTTCTTTGCGCGACGTCACTTCAAAAAAACGCCCCAGAGACGAGTGACAAATAAGGGTATTGCCATTGGGCAACCGTTGTGCACTGCCTGCCATAACAGAAAAGAAAGAAAACACAGGGTCGGCCTGATATTCCCAAACGATGTCCTGTGTTTCGATATCTATTTCGATCACGCGTGAATACATCGGACGTTTGGGACTGTGAACACCGTTGTCAAAAATCATCATATGACCATTGGGTAAAATGTGGGCATCGTGCTGATGGGATACCAACCCAGGCCCAATACGTTTTTTGATGGCCCCACTGATAGGATCGACAAATGCAATGGTGTCGGTGCGGCGCATGCTCACAATCCAATCCCCATCGGGGCTTGTCGTAATCGAATTGCAATGTGTCCACTCTCTACGGTATTCGAGTGGGCATATGATTTCCACATCTGGATCGAGGTGTTCCCAACTGTGCCACTCACGAGCGACATCGCCCTGGGGGGTCACCTCAAGCACGATATCACCCAACATTTTGGGATCATCATCATCGCTGGGATAGCCCCCTTTGACAAGCGCACTTTGTTCTTCGGTCATTTGGCGCCAAGCAATGAGTAGGGTATTGCCATTGGGTAGGCGTTCATGATCGTGGTGCAAGTTGTCATCCCGAAATTCCCAAACCACATTGCTCTCCCAATCCAGTTCAAAAGCAATACGTGCCTGTGCTGCCATACCGAGCTTGCCGTCTTCCATAGGAACGACCTCTCCCCGGCACAGAAGATTTCCATTATCGAGCAGTTTGGCATGCGTGATGCCCTCAGGGTGAGACCAACGGTGACAAAATTTGCCATTCATATCGATGAGATATGCATACCTGGGTTTACCGCCACAAAAAAGCGTGTACCCCCGGTCACATTGATACGGTTCGTAATGAATTAAACCTGTGGTATCCTGACGTGTTCGGCCAATGACCATGTGTCCCCCCTCTATATCCATTTAAAGTGATTCGTCATATCAAAAAAAGGAACCCCGTCTCCTTCCCTCCCTAATGGTGGTGAGAGGCGGTGATCGATTGCAAATTAAGATCGCTTTATGTACTTGATATGATATGTAAAATGCTTTAGTTTTTGATGAGCGATATATGATGCTATTCATACTTTAACGATGGGCAGGTATCATCATGTCTAAACAAGTGGTTCTTGAATTTTCTGTTGAATTGCCGGATGAAAGTTTGCAGGATCCCGATGTGTTGCATAAAGGTAAAACAGCTGTTGTGCTTGAAATGCTCAAAAAAGGGAACATCTCTCAAGGACGTGCGGCAGAACTGTTGGAGATAAACCGACATCAATTATTTGATCTGATGTCAGAAAATCAAATTTCAGTTTTGAATTTGACAGTGGATGAGTTGAATAAAGAACGTACTTTATCTCTTCAGCCAGAGGTTATTCTATGAGTACATCTGAAAATTTGAAGACGATTCCCGCACATTTTGATGGACAACAAATCCATTTGGACGAGCCGTATCCGTTGAAACAGAATGACAAATTGCTGGTTGTTGTGTTGCAAGATGTGTCCGATGATGAAGAGCGTGACGATTGGGCGCACATTTCACTTGGTGCGTTAAAAAATGCGTATGGTGACGATGAACCGGAGTATTCTCTAAACACCCTCAAAGAATCGAACCCGGACTATGAAGGAAAGTGATGTTGTTCTTACGCCAATTCCTCAAGCCGATGGGCAAATCAAGCATCGTCCGGCTGTAGTTTTGCGTGAGATGCCGGGATATGGTGATCTGCTTGTATGTGGCGTAAGCACGCAACTTCAGCACTGTATTGAAAATTTTGACGAAATTATTGCTTCTGACGCTTCTGATTATGCGTCAAGTGGACTGGTTTCTACCTCCCTGATTCGTTTGAGCTTCCTATCTGTCCTGCCTAAGAGAACTATTGCTGGTGTTATTGGCGAGATTTCTTCCGAACGTCATACCCGCCTCCTCAATGCCTTGAGTTCTTATCTTACCGAAAAATCCACTGATTAACAGACATTCAAAGAACAAAGAGCTAAGCGCAGAGCGTCAAAACAATCGTTCAGTGCTTAGCTCTCTGTGTTTTGCATTTTATTCATATCGCAAGGCCTCGATGGGATTGGAGAGGGCTGCGCGGATGGCTTGGTAGCCTACGGTTGCCCATGCGATGAAGAGGGTGGTGATGCCACCGAGTGCAAAGACCCACCAGGCTAAGTCGACACGGTAGGCGAAGCTTTGGAGATAGGTGTTGATGGCGACGTAGGCGACTGGCCAAGCGATGAGGTTTGCGATGAGTATGAGTTTGGCGAATTCTTTTGAGAGGAGGAGGACGATGCTTCTTGTTGATGCGCCGAGGACTTTTCGAACACCGATTTCTTTGGTGCGTTGCTCTGCGGTATAGGCCGCCAAACCAAAGAGGCCCAAACACGCGACAAAGATGGCCAACCCTGCGAATGTGCCGACCATTTGTCCGGCCTTTTGGTCTTCTGCATAGAGTTGATTTAAGCTTTCATCGACAAACTGAAATTCAAAGGGTCTGTCGGGTAGAAATTCTTTCCAGGTCTTTTCTAAGAATGCAAGGGTTTCGGGCATGTTTTTGCTTTGCACTTTGACTGTGATATGGTCAAGCAGTCTGGATTTATTGACTATGATGAGAGGCTTAAGTGCTTGGTGTAGCGATTTGCTGTGGTAATTTTTTATGACACCGATAACGGTTCCACCAAATAAAGCGCCAAAGCGAAGTTGTTTGCCTAAGGGTTGTGACCATCCCAATTGTTTTACGGCGGCTTCATTTATGAGAAGATCAAATTGTGTTCCATTTGGTTCAAAGCGTGTGTCCGAAAAATTTCGTCCTTCGATGAGGTCGATGCCAAAGGTATCGAGAAAGGTTTCATCCGACTCTTGAAACACCATTTCATATGTGTCACCATTTTCCAATTTTACTGTTCGCGCAACGCCACCCTGTCCACCTATTGTTAATCGGTAAGCTGTTGCGGAGAGGACATTGGGGTGTGCAAGAAAAGCTTGTTTAACCGTTTGGTATCTGTGAACAAGAAAGGTGCTTTCATCGGTTTTTCTTATTCTGTCTGCCCTCAAAATGGGCATTCGGATCATCTGTTCTTTGTCGAAGCCTAATGCTCTGTTTTGGATGTAATTGAGTTGCCGATAGATCATGACTGTGCCAATGATGAGCAGGATGGACATTGCAAACTGGAAAACGACGAGTCCTTTTCTGAGCCGTGCGCCTTTTGCCCCCGTTTTTAGGTGTCCTTTTAATACTGTCACAGGTTCAAAGCCAGACAAGAAGAACCCGGGATAACTGCCTGCGAACAGGCCTATTAGAGCCACCAGACCGGGTATGGCCACCAAGTGATAGATATTTCTTTCTGGCATGAGGTCTTTGCCAACAAAGGCGCTGAATTTTGGGAGAGTCAATTCGACTATGCCCAATGCGAGCACAAAAGCGATTAACGAGAGCAACATGGCTTCGCCTAAAAATTGTTGAATGAGTTGGAAACGGTAAGCACCCGATACTTTGCGCAAGCCCACTTCTTTGGCACGGCTTGTGGAACGGGCTGTTGATAGGTTCATAAAATTGACACAGGCGATGAGCATAATTGAGGCTGCAATGGCTGAAAAGAGATAGATGGTGTGGATATTGCCGTAAACATTAAAGCCCGCCCACGCTTCGATGATACCATAATCGAGGTTTGTATAAAGGTGAAGTCGATTGAGCGGTTGGAGGTGATACGTGTTTTTTTCGCGTATCTCTTTGCCCATATACTGTTCCATAAATGCTGGCAACTTGTTTTCAAATGATTTTGCATCTACGCCTTTACGAAGCACAATTAAAGCTGCACAGGGACGTATGCTACCCATGGGTTGCCATTCTATCATTTGATCTTGCCACCACGTATTGGGCGTTGGTGTGTTTATGGAGAAAATCATATCGAATTGTACAGATGAATTTTTAGGTATTTGAATCACCCCAGTGACCGTATAATCGCCGGGGCGTGTTTGTGATTCTAACGAAATTACTTTTCCTATTGGGTCGTTATTGCCAAAGTATTGTTTTGCTGTTTCTTCTGACATGACCATTGAAAAGGGTTCGTCTAAGGCTGTTTCTCGATTTCCTTTGATGAGCGTAAAATCAAACACATCTAAGAAATTTGGATCTGTAAAACAAATATTCCCAAAGCTGTGGTGATATGATTTCTCATTGTATTTTACCCATGTGGAAAATAGGCTCGATAAGCGCACGGCTTCCTCAATCTCTTGGAAGTCTTTTTTTATTGTGGGCGCAAAAGGGCCCGATATGCCTTGATCAAAGGTCGCGTTTCCATTGTCATCTCGGGTTTCTCGCAACACACGATACATGCGGTCGCCTTTTGTGTGGAACCTGTCGTAACTCAACTCGTGCTGAACGTAGAGCAAGATGAGCGCACAACTGGCCATGCCGATTGCCAGACCCGCAATGTTGATGATGGCGTAAACTTTAAAGCGCGACAGGTTGCGAATGGCAATGGTGAGATAATTTCTGAGCATGACCTCTCCCCCCGACCCCCTCTCCTAAAGGATGAGGGGGTGTTTGGGTTGGCTGAAGTGTAGAACGTGAATGCTTTCTTACACAAAAACGACACGTTAGAAAGTTAGAACGTTGAAACGTTTGCAAATCAAGACAACCGATGAGATGCCCTATTGCGATTGAGAATCACAAAATGTGGGTGCCTTTAGAACATCTCCAGCCCATTGCCAACGGTGACCACAGGGGTGTCATTGGCGTTGCGGGAAGACTCGGCCATGAAAGACAGGCTGGACAGGCCGAAAGACCCAACAATCAGCAGGGTCACAAGCAAATAGCACAGGCCAATATGTTTGAGGTCTTGTACATCGGCAGTGCGGCGAATGATGGTTTTGGATGTGTTCATGGTGTGGCTCCTTAAATGGGTTTTTCGGATTTATCCATTTTAAGCACGGCGGTTTCAAACACGTGTTGCCTTATCACAC
>JBLHJX010000278.1:0-7215 GCA_047619225.1 Candidatus Latescibacterota bacterium | reverse complement strand
ACGTTTTCCGATACTGGTATTGGCATGGATGATGAAACAAAAGCGAAGCTTTTTGAACCCTTTTTTACGACCAAAGTCGACATAGGAACGGGGTTGGGATTATCTACCCTTTACAATTCTGTAAATCTATTTAAAGGCAAGATAGATGTAGAAAGCCAGGTTGGAGAAGGCACAACCTTTCGCATTTCTTTTCCCATTTGGACGATGTCTGCAGAGCCTGAGTTAGCCATATCTACTCAGACTGGGCGCCCCGGGAAGATCCTCATAGTGGATGATGATATCCTTGTTCGACGTGCGTTCTTCTCCATGTTATCCCCCCACCATGATGTCGATGTTTTTGAAAGCGGGGAAAGTGCCTTGGAAAAGCTTCAACCCGACCTTTATGATGTTGCGATTATTGACCTCGGAATGCCCGAAATGGCGGGAGATAAGGTCGCGCACCACATGCGAAGTTTAGACGCTCGTTTGGTTTTTATACTCGCCTCGGGTTGGCTTTTGGAAAAAAATGATCCTCGCCTCTCTGGTTTTGACTTCAAATTACAAAAACCGATTGCCGACATCGAACATCTAAGACAAATGGTCGCGGATGCCATACGCCTTCATGATAGGCGACCGCAGAAACTCTAACCGGTCCACGGGCACTAATATGGGGGACCTTCAGTCCACAAAAGCAGGGGAACGCCACATCACAGTGCGCCAATAGGCAAATAGAGGTCTAATCTACCTTATGATAACTCTATTGTGTTAATACATCCCCCTTCATTATCTCGATCGAAGTTTTTTGCAGCCAAAATGGATTCATTGAGGGCTCTCTTTTACAGACCACATCACCGCTCATACAAGGATTGAAGCTGTGCATTCACTTCCGAAACAGAAATACTTTGTAAGCATATGGGTTTTGCCAGTGGTGGTCTTTCTGGTTGTCGGTGTGGCTACGCTTGCGTTGTGGCACTTTCAACTGGTTGGGGAACAGGATGAGATACGGCGCGAAACCAGATCGGCAGCAGAAGTTGTGGGTGGCAACTTGGTCGAGGCTTTGGGCGTCCAGGTTCAGGCGTTGATCCGCATGGCCGATCGTTGGCATCAAGCAGGTGGCACGCCAAAAGCCGACTGGGAAAAAGATGCACAAAATTACGTTGAAGATTTGCAGAGCTTTCAGGCCATTCAATGGGCAGATCGAACACCGAAGATTCGTTGGATCGTTCCTATGGCCGGCAATGAAAAAGCATTGGACCTGTACCTCTTTTTTGAGGCACGACGGCGTATTGCTTTGGAAAGGGCACGCAGCGAGCATATACCAACAATGTCGCGTACCATTGACCTTGTTCAAGGCGGGAAAGGTTTTTTGGTCTATGTGCCGGTTTATATCGGTGATGAATCGGATGGTTTCATTGTTGGTGTTTTTCTGGTCGAAAAATTCCTAAATAATCTGCTGCGCCAAAATTTCGTTTCAGGGCATCGGTTTCGCGTTTTTGATGAAGATGTAGAAATCTATCAATCTACCCAAATGGACGAAGATAGTGAATTTCAAGAGGTGACTGTTCAGACAATGGAAATGGGGTGGCGAATCCAAGTGTGGCCCACGGCTGCTACCTTGTTGGCTAAGAAATCTATCTTGCCACACCTGACGCTGTTTGTTGGTTTTGGCTTGGCGTGTATGTTCTCAATCATTGCTTTGCTTTTGAGCATCACTCGTCGAAGAGAGCAAGATCTTCAGTTGGCACGCCATGAATTGGTCGAAACGAATCAAGCCCTTCTGACAGCAAAAGAGTATGCCGAAGCGGCAAGCAAAGCAAAGAGCACGTTTTTGGCCAATATGAGCCATGAAATTCGGACGCCAATGAATGGCGTACTTGGGATGGTTAATTTGGCTTTGCAAACGGAACTGACAGCAGAGCAGAAACAATATTTGGAAGATATCCAACTGTCGGCTGATGCTCTGTTGATTATCTTAAATGATATTCTCGACTTGTCTAAGGTAGAAGCTGGCAAACTTGTGCTTGAGTCCCAGTCGTTTAAACTGCGAGATGCGGTCGTGGATGTGATTCGCACCATGCAATTTGGCGCAAAAGAGAAGGGTATCAATTTGGTGCATACAATTGATGCATCTGTACCAGAGGTGTTGTTTGGAGATGCGGCCCGCTTGCGCCAGGTGATTTTAAATTTGGTGGGCAATGCGGTTAAGTTTACGAGTGAGGGAGAGGTCAATGTTCACCTTGCTTGCTTGCCACGAGAGGAGTCGCAAGTATGCCTACAGTTTTCTGTAAAAGACACGGGCATTGGCATACCCGAAGAAAAACAAGCCTACATATTTGATTCGTTTGTGCAAGCCGATAATTCGACAACACGAAAGTATGGCGGGACGGGTCTGGGCTTGGCCATCAGCAAACAGTTGATTCATTTGATGGGTGGGAAGATCGGTGTTGAAAGCATGGTGGGGCAGGGAAGCAGGTTTTATTTTGATGCGGTGTTTGATGTGGGGTTAGAAGAACCCTTGGCGGTGGTTGGAACCTCTGTGCCAACCCTAGAGATGCCCAAGGACAAGCTCTCTATTTTACTTGCTGAAGATAATGTTGTGAATCAACGGTTGGCTGCGCGTTTGTTAGAAAAGATGGGCCATCAAGTGATGGTTGTGGACACGGGAAGGGACGCTGTGGCAGCATTTGATCAAGCGTCTTTTGATCTGATTTTAATGGATATCCAGATGCCGGTGTTGGATGGAATTGAAGCGACCCGAGAAATTCGCCGCCGTGAGATTGGGCGTTTGGTGCGTATTCCCATTATTGCATTAACGGCACATGCAATGAAGGGGGACCGTGAAGATTGCTTGGCCGCAGGAATGGATGATCATCTTTCCAAACCCATTCAGATAGACCAGTTGGTTTTGGCCATTGATCGCTTACGGATCTAAGAAGAGATGTGATGGAGAACTGATGTGTACGGAAAAAAGTGGACACACCAAAGAGTAATAAAAAATCTACGTGACGTAAATGTGAAGCTTTTAAGAGTGGATGGTGAGATATAATTGTGTTGAGGAATAATTTATTGAGTATAATAACCTTTATGCTCAATATTACCACTGTGAGATCTCATTTTAACCCAATTTGACTTGGGTGATAGTGGCCGAATTTGTCATTATACTGAAAAAGGGTGAAACCGATGGTTTCACCCTTTTTGTTTTCTATTTGGAGGCTGTGAAGCTCCCCCGTTTGAGTGGACAGGGAGTTAAGGGGGAATTTCACCATGTAACGACACTACTTTTGAGCGAATTACAAAGCAAACAGTGGCTTAATCGTGTGTCCATTTTTTCCGGTACATATCATGGTTGCATTTTTAAGGATTATTGTCGCCTTTTGGACATGGGTTGCACTCGAAGTCACACATCCTGTGGGTGCATATTCGCGATTTAAGACTTTAGATGGGATCTCGTGGTGGGTTTCCAAATAGCTGGGCGAAAATATTTGAAGCTCAAAAAACGGTGATGCCATCAAAAATAACGATAAAAACAGCACTTAATTTTTTTAAATACAAGTGTTTACGTAGGTTGCCTTAAAAGTAAAGGTGAGATTTGAAAACGGTTGGTGAGACATGTTCTCTCTGTGGTGGTGTAAAAGTGTCTTTGGACTCGATTTTGCTCTCTTTGTGTGACCTAAGACTGATTCCATCAGAGAGGGGAGATCATTATGGTGGCAGATATATCGGGCCAAATGGCAAGAGATGGCAGGTTCGCCACCTTGAAGAGAAAGTTTCCCAGGTGAGACGGCTTGAAGACGGACAAATATATTTACTGAGACTCTTTGATAAGCAGAAAGTCTGGGCGTGCTGTGGTCTGTAAAAGTGGACAGACCAAGAAGGCATTTTTCTTGCAAGATGGTGATCAAGAAAAGAGAGGTATAAAATTGTTTGGGTTTACATAATGTATATTCTTGATCAACGCCTTGACAAAAATATAGCTTAACTGGGTGTCTGCTATTTCAGGGGAGGTTCATTTTAAAATCCATGATTACGCGGACTGATTTTCTACAAAACGAATCTCATCGTATTCGTTTTGTCTATACACTCAAACATGCCTCTTGGCTTAATCAGATTGAATGTTGGTTTTCTATTTTGGTCAGAAGATTGCTCAAACGAGCAAGCTTTACATCTATACAAGAATTGCAGCAACGGATTTTGAAATTCATCGCTTTTTTTAACAACACAATGGCGAAACCATTCAAATGGACTTGTACTGGACGACCCCTAAATTTATAAGGGGCAGTGTTTCTGCCACGAGGCACTAGACTTGGTGCCGTGATGTTTTGGACGTTGTGTTGATAGAGAGGAATTCTCAATGCTTTTGGACGTGGAACGAAAAAATATACAGCGAGAAAGTCATTTCAGGTGGATACATTGGATCGTGATCTCTTTGTCTGTCGTGATGACGCTTGCTGCGTGGTATGTGTCCAAAAGCCAGTTGCAAGGCAAGCTCGCATTGCAATTTGGGCGGGAATCAGATCACGCGATTGAATTGTTTTTAGACCGCATGGGCAAATACGAAGAGGCCCTGTGGGGCGGGGTAGGACTCATACACACTTTGGGCGACGAGGTGGATTACGATCAATGGTTGCGTTATGCCAATAGCATTCGCATAGACCAGAAGTATCCCGGTATCAATGGCATTGGGGTTATTCATGCCCTAACAGCGGAGGGGGTTCCTGGTTATTTGAACAAGGAACGACAAAGACGTCCAGATTACACCATTCACCCACCCCACTTGGAGCAAGCGTTTTTTCCCATCACGTATATTGAGCCGTTAAAGGGCAATGAAAAAGCCGTCGGATTGGATATGGCCCATGAGGTCAATCGGTTTACAACAGCAAAGAAAGCCCGTGACACTGGGTCTTCCCAGATCACGGGGCCCATTACCTTGGTGCAGGATTTGGGCAAAACCCCGGGCTTTCTTTTTTACGTGCCTTTTTATCAGGGTGGCACCTATGAGACGGTAGGTGATCGACGAACACATTTTAGGGGCATGGTTTATGCCCCATTCGTGGTGAATAAATTAATGGAAGGTGTGTTGTCTAAACAGAAACGGCATGTGGCGATTCGCATTACAGATGGCACAGACGTCTTGTATGATGAGCATCTGCTTCAGGAAGATGACTTTGATCCCAATCCTCAATTTAAAAAATCTGTTGAGGTGGCCTTATACGGCCGGATGTGGGCATTTGAAATTTGGAGTGATAAAGCCTTTCGCGATGCAACGGCCGATGCACAACCCACCATCATTCTGCTGGGCGGCATTGTCATTGATATATTGCTTTTTTTCTTGTTTTTGGCCATATCACGAGCGAACCGGCGTGCGATTACATATGCCGATTCGATGACCGAAGAACTGGAAGCGGAAAAGAAGCTGTTGGAAAATACAAATAGAGATCTCGATCAGGTGGCAAAAGAATTGCAACTTGCCAAAGAGGTTGCGGAGGTTGCCAATCAGAGCAAGTCGACCTTTTTGGCCAACATGAGTCACGAGATTCGCACACCCATGAGCGGCGTCATTGGCATGGTGGGCTTGGCGCTGGACAACAACAAAGATGAGGAACAACAAGAGTATTTAGAGGCCATTCGGGACTCGGGGCAATCTCTGCTCTCGATATTAAACGATATCTTGGATTTTTCCAAAATCGAGTCTGGGAAATTAGAGCTTGAACCCATTGGCTTTGGGTTGCGAGAAAACCTGAATCAGATTCATAGAACGATGGCTTTTGGCGCCAAAGAAAAGGACATTGGGTTTACGCATGATATTGAGGATGGCGTGCCTGATGGGCTCATTGGAGATCCGGGGCGCATCCGCCAAATATTTATCAACCTGATAGGGAATGCCTTAAAGTTTACAGAACACGGGCAAATTGAAGTGACTGTGAATACTGAGTCGTACACGGGAAATTCGGTGTGTTTACATTGCCAAGTGCGCGATACGGGCATTGGCATCCCACCCGAAAAACTGGATGTTATTTTTCAATCATTTACCCAAGCCAATGACTCAACAACGCGCCAATATGGTGGTACGGGTTTGGGGCTAACCATTTCGGCGCAACTGGTAGGCCTCATGGGCGGGCGCATTTGGGTGGAGAGCGAAGTAAATCAGGGCAGTTGTTTCCATTTTACGATGTGCTTGGGTATCCAAACTGAAAGCCAGATGGCCGACGTGCAAGAGATCGCGACTTTTCACGAGGCGGCGTTGGTATTGTCCGAAATCGAAAACCCTTTGCGTATTCTTTTGGCCGAAGACAACCCCGTGAATCAGAAGTTGGCGACCCGGTTGTTGGAAAAACGGGGTCATCAGGTGGTGGTGGCCGAAAATGGGCTGAAGGCTTTGGCGCTCTTTGATAGCCAGTCATTTGATCTTATTTTAATGGATGTGCAGATGCCCCAAATGGATGGTCTCGAGGCAACTGGTGAAATCCGCAAGCGAGAACTGTCTACCGGACAGCATGTGCCGATCATTGCCATGACAGCTCATGCCCTTAAGGAAGATCAACAGCGTTGTCTTGACGCGGGTATGGACGATTTTTTGTCAAAACCATTTGATGTCGGTGAATTCTTTCGGGTCGCAGAAAACATGGCGGGTCGAGATCGAACAAACTAGGTCGTGGCGATGGGCGTGTGCAGCATACGTGGGTGAACGATTGGCAAGGAGGCCTGGTTTGTTAACGAGGTGCGTAGGGCTTGGGGTGGTGGAAGGATATAAACTTAGTGAGGTAATGTCTCAAAGACATTGCCTCATTTTTTGGCATATAACAATGGCTAAAGTGCATCTGGAAGATGTGATGTTTACTGGAAATAGTGGACCCTCAATTAATCCATTTGGCCTACAAAAAATTTCGATTGAGATAATAAAAAGGGATGTATTAAAACAATTGGGTTTACATAAGGAATGCGATGCGCCATTTTGGATATCAATTTCGCTCGCCACTTTTCTGTGACTCACAAAACAAAAAGTGGCTTAATGGCGTGTCCACTTTTCCAGACCACATCATCAGGCCTGGAAAGTGACAAATCGTCCACAAAATCGGACCAACGCCACTTTGCCTCTATTTGCTTTTGAGGTCGGGCGATGATATAGCGTGCATTATAATTTAAATTTGCCATATTATATGGATAAGGCAAAACCATTGTCTATGGTCACATTACGCCAACCCCAAACCTCTGGCTCAAAACCCGATGACGCATCCC
>JBLHJX010000277.1:0-7257 GCA_047619225.1 Candidatus Latescibacterota bacterium | reverse complement strand
GTGACTTGCGGTTTATGGGAACGCACAAAACGTCTTTTAAAAAGTTGATTCCTGACAATACCCTTTTGTTGGGGACATTTTCAAAGACTGTGGTGCCGTCTTTTCGTATTGGGTGGATCGTGGCGCCACCCCCTATTTTTGATAAGTTGCTGATTGCCAAACAGGCGTCGGATTTGCATACCAATAGTTTTGCGCAACGTGTTGTGCATCAATATTTGATGGATAATGATTTGGATGCGCATATTGAGGTGATTCGCAAAGCATATGGTCAAAAGCGTGATGCGATGATTGCGGCGATTCGAGATCGTTTTCCAAAGTCGGTGCATCATACAGAACCTGAAGGTGGGATGTTTGTTTGGCTGACGTTGCCAGAGGGTCTTTCGGCGATGACGGTTTTTGAGGCGGCGATTAAAGAGAAGGTGGCTTTTGTGCCGGGGCATCCGTTTTATGTGGATCGGGAAGATACGTCAACGTTTCGGCTTAATTTTTCTTGTATGGATGTGGAGACGATAGCGGTGGGTATTCAACGGTTGGGGAAGGTGTTGCACGGTCTTATAGATTAGGTGTGGTAGGGGGAGATTTTATTTGGGGTTTTTGTTTTTGGATTCTTTTTGAGAATAGAGATGGTAGGCGGTGTCTGGGCCGATGAGTTTGACGGCGGTTTGGCGGGTGAGTTTGATTTGGCCTTTTAGGATCATTTGGCGGTAGGCGTATTTTTTTTTGATTTCTTCGGCTTTTTCGTTCATAGAGATGCCTTTGTTGAGATGCAAAAAGCTTCATTTAGATTTACTATTACACGTGTCCGTTTCTGTACTGTTATTTTTGTTTTAGTTGCCTTCGGCGACCCACTTTTGTAACGACACAAAAGTAGGCAAAAAGTCGCCCCTCAGGTGCCGGGGAGGCTGATTTTCCGCAAAAACCCTCAGTGGGTACATAAAATAATGTGGCCTTCGAGCTTGGGTGCTGTTGAAACATATGTTGTGGGACGGAATCAGCGCGGAAAATCTTGATCCACTTGGATTGATGGGTTGTTGTTATACATTTATTGAATTTTTTGTATCGTAAAATACGACTTTGTGGTCGATGAGTTTTTTGTTTTTGTAGATGAATTTGGCTGAGAAGAAAGTATCTTCTTCTACCCATTTTAGGAAGATGCGGTCTCCGGGCCATAGATTTAAGTTCGGTACTTCTTCATCTTTAATCCATTCTAAATTGCCTTCGGGTGAGTCGATGAGGTTGCCTTCAAATTGGGTGGCGGTGAAGAGGAAGGCCATCCAATCATCGATGCCATCAAATTGTGGGAAGGTGAGGATGCCTTTGAGTTGTGGGTTGTAGATGGCGAGGCCAGATTCTTCTTTGACTTCGCGTATGATGCATTCTTCAGGGGTTTCGCCTGGTTCTAATTTCCCACCTAATCCGTTCCATTTTCCTTCGTGCATGTCGTTTTCTTTTTTGACACGGTGTAACATGAGTGTTTTTCCGTTGTGTTTGATGTAACAGAGGGTGCCAATTTTCATGGGGTGTCCTTTGGGATCACAAATGCGTTGTGTTATTCTTTTGTCTTAGATGAATTATAATATACGCTTGTTTAAAATAATGTTAAACCCTAAAGGAAGGTGTTTATGGACCGGCCCAATGTCATTCTTGTGTTTGGTGATCAGTGGCGGCAGCAGGCTTTTGGGTATACGGGGAATACGTGTGTGCAAACGCCTCATATTGACCGCTTTGCATCACAAAGTCTCAATTTAACCCATGCTGTGTCGGGGTGTTCGGTGTGTTGTCCGGCGCGGGCGACGCTTTTGACGGGGCAATATCCACTCACGCACGGTGTGTTTGTGAATGATGTGCATTTAAGTGATCGTGCCACGGGTATTGCCCAGGCGTTTAAGGGGGCTGGATACGACACGGGTTATGTTGGCAAGTGGCATGTGGATGGCAATGGCCGATCAAGCTACATTCCACCCGAGCGGAGGCAGGGGTTTGACTATTGGAAGGTGCTTGAATGTACTCACACCTATAATGAGTCGTATTATTATGCAGGTGATTCGGATGAGAAGTTGATGTGGGAAGGGTATGATGCTGTTGCGCAGACCAAAGATGCCCAGGCGTATATCCAAAACCATGGTCAGGACAATCCTTTTTTTATGGCGCTTTCTTGGGGGCCGCCTCATGCGCCTTATGAAACGGCACCTGAGAAGTATCGTGCGATGTACAAACCCGAAGATGTTCCTCTGCGCCCCAATGTGCCGGAAGATAAAGCGGAGGAGGCCCGGAGGTGGATTGCGGGGTATTATGCACATTGTACGGCGCTGGATGATTGTATGGGGGATTTGCTTCAGACTTTGGATAATAAGGGTATTGCTGAAAATACCATTGTGCTTTTCTTTTCGGATCATGGGGATATGCTGGGTTCACAAGGTTCGGCCAAGAAACAACAACCGTGGGAAGAGTCGATTCGCATTCCTTTTTTGTTGCGTTGGCCAGAGAAGTTTGGTGCAGAGGGTCATGTGTTGGATGCGCGTATTGATATTCCCGATGTGATGCCGACGGTGTTGGGGTTGTGTGGTATTGATGTTCCTGACACGGTTCAGGGGTTGGATTTTTCGGGTTATCTCAATGGGGGCGAAGATCCTTCAGATGGTGCGGCATTGTTGCAATGTCCACATCCTTTTGGGCAGTGGGGGCGCAGTGTTGGTGGGCGAGAATATCGCGGTTTGCGAACGGATCGGTATACGTATGTGCGTTCCTTGGATGGGCCGTGGGTGCTTTTTGATAACGAGGTTGATCCGTATCAACTCAATAACTTGATTGATGATGCTGTACACGCGGGATTGCGGGATGATTTGGATGCGTGGTTGCAGAGGCGGTTGGATGGGATGGGAGATGAATTTAAGCATGGGTTGGCATATATTGAAGATTGGGGATATGCGATTGATGCGCGGGAGACGGTGCCGTACACCAATTAAACCAGATAAACGGATTCTGCGCGGAAAATCTTGATTGTTCTATTTGATGAATAAAGCGACCGATTTATTTAACTTTTTGAAAAGAGATGATGATGCCACCGATTAAAATACTTTCTATTGCAGCGGGGAGTCGTGGGACGGGGTATGCTTCTTATGCTGAGAAACATCCGGATCGGGTACAGATTGTGGGTGTGGCTGAGCCGCGAGATTTTTATCGTCAGCAGATGGTGGGCAATTATGATATTCCAATGGCCAATACGTTTACCGATTGGCGGGAGGCGGTTGCGCGGGATAAGTTTGCGGATGCGGTGATTATTGCCACACAAGATGCGATGCATACAGAGCCTGCGATTGCATTTGCCGAGAAGGGGTATCATATTTTGTTGGAAAAGCCGATGGCACCGACAGAGGAAGAATGTATTCGGATTGCGGAGGCGGCCAAGCGAAACCATGTTATTTTGGCGGTGTGTCATGTGATGCGGTATACACAATACACGCAAAGGCTAAAAAAGGTGGTTGAATCGGGGGTGATTGGCGATGTTGTGAATTTGCAGCATTTGGAGCCCGTGGGTTATTGGCATCAGGCGCATTCGTTTGTGCGGGGCAATTGGCGCAATGAAGCAGCGTCTTCTTTTATGTTGTTGGCCAAGTCGTGCCATGATTTGGATTGGATTCGGCATATGATGGGGGTGTCTTGTCGGTCGCTTTCTTCTTTTGGGTCGCTCAAACATTTTCGCAAAGAAGAACAGCCTGAGGGTGCGTCGGATCGGTGTTTGGATTGTGGTGTTGAAGCTGAGTGTTCGTATTCGGCAAAGAAGATCTATTTGGGGCGTTTGGCTAAGGGGCAGACGGGGTGGCCGATTAATGTGCTGACGCCCGATGTGACGGAAGAAAGTGTGATGGATGCATTGCGAAACGGACCCTATGGCCGGTGTGTGTATGTGTGTGATAATGATGTGGTGGACAACCAAGTGGTGAATATGTTATTTGAGGGTGGGCGGACGGCGTCGTTTACAATGACGGCTTTTAATGAAGCAGGCCATCGCAAAACGCATATTTTTGGTACCAAAGGTGCGCTTTATGGGGATGGCACTAAGATTACGCGATTTGATTTTTTGACGGATGAAACTGAGGTGATTGACACATCGGCGGCAGATGCTTCTATTTTAGGGGGGCATGGTGGGGGTGATTATGGGATTATGCACAGTTTTGTTGAAGCTGTGAGTACGGGTGATCCGTCCAAAGTTTTGTCGGGTGCGGATGAATCGCTTGAAACTCATCGGATGGTTTTTGCTGCTGAACGCGCTCGAAAAGAACATTGTGTTGTGGATCTATAAAAGGGGCTTCAAATGAACCGAGGTAGAAATGTTTTGGGCGAAGATTTGGAAGATTGTGGTTCGAGTCCGATGACGGGATACTTCCGTGATGGGTGTTGTCGCACGGGCCCTGGGGATTTTGGTTTGCATATTGTTTGCGTTGAAATGACGCAAGAGTTTCTCACCTTTTCAAAGTTGGCGGGTAACGATTTGAGCACGCCCATGCCAGAATATCATTTTCCGGGTCTTCAACCGGGTGATCGTTGGTGTTTGTGTGTGTTGCGCTGGAAAGAAGCATTAGAGGCAGATGCAGCACCCTCTGTGGTTTTGGCGGCCACACATGTTTCAACGCTTGAGTTTGTAGATTTGGATGATTTGAGAGCACACGCATTGGATCTATAGTCGGTTAAACGGCATGAGAAAATGAACCCACTGGGGATGATGCACAGTGGGTTTTTTATGTACAAGTGCTGATTTTCTAATTCTTTGTGTCACAACATGAATGCTTGCAAGGCTATTGCCCAAAGATTATATTTCTGAAACGTTTGACCCTGTTCAATGGTCATTACGACGAAAAGGGTAAAATTGATACTGTAAGCTGTTGAAAATGCTAAACTAAAAAGGGACTCCTTCCGATAGAAAAGGTGTCAAAGCCAAATCCTATCAAAGGAGTCCCAATGCGCTACATCCCTACTATCGGCAGAAGAGTTGAATATGTCGAGCATAAATTGAACCGTCCCAAGTATTATCCGTGTCCCAAGTGCAGAAAAAAAGGCAAACGCAAAGAAGTAATAGAAAGAAGCGTGAAAGATATTGGACCTCTGTATAGGCCAAGTTTTATCAAAGCCAAGGTGGGTGTGTATCAAGCCCGTTGCGAGTGCTGTAAATTTTACCAAGCAGCGATCCCCGGAGTTCCTCAAGGAGGTCATTATACTTTTGCAGTGCGTGAAGCGGTAGCCAATAGCGTGATCCGCGACCGAATGCCCTACCGCTTGGTCATAGAGAAAATGTTGGAAGATCACTGTTTGGATTTGTCGTTGGGCTATGTGCATAGCTGTTTTCTCTGGGCACACGAACAAATTGATATGGAAGCGCATTGGCAGTTCGTTTTGAGCAATTTTTCAGGTGTCTTATGCATTGACGAGGTTCACGATAGTGGTCGCACAATTTTATTTGCCACGGATCCATTGAATGATTTTACAGTATCCTTCAAGGTGGTCGAAAAGAATGACCAGACCAATATGGATGCGTTTTTACAAAGCCTCAAAGATCGTGGGATAGAAGTCATTGTTGCCATTACGGATGGATCACCGCTCTATAAAAACTGTTTGCAAAGTTGGTGGCAAGACAGCCAACATCAATTGTGCATTTTTCACGTCTTCAAAGAAGTGAACAAATTGGTCTTGGATGGGGTTCGTGCCATTAAGAATCAGATCAAACGGCAAGGTAATAAAGGACGCAAAAGGCGTCCAGGACGTCCTACCAAGAAAGCACAACAACAGAGACAAGACAAAAAAGGGATGACCAAAAAAGAACAAGCAGCTTTCATTTGGGAACATCAATATCTGATCGTGAAAAAACCGGAAAACCTAACCGATCAAGACAAACAGGATCTAACGTTGTTGCTTGAAATCGCGCCACAATTGAAACTATTGCGTTTATTCAACCACCAGTTTTATCGCCTTTTTGAGAAAGGTATTTCTAAACAAACGGCAAGACTGCGGCGCACTTTGATGGTCAACAATCTTGAGTATCAAGCCAATCCATTTTTGGAAAAAGCATTGAAAAAACTCAAAAAAGAAGCGTTTGAAAAAATGATCACTTTCTTAGAATGGGAAAATGTTGATTGCACAAATAACCATGTCGAACGAAACAATCGTTGTTTTCGTATGATGCAAAAAACACGATACAAACGACGCAAAATACATACCATTGAAAAAGCCATTGAACTCAGATTATTTAACACAATGGTGAAACACTTTTTGTATCAACACGCAGACTATATTCACCCTATCAACATTCCACACTATGACAATATCGATGACAAATTAGCTGCATAGCAGAATTTCTAATGAACAGTGTCGGAAAAGTCATTTCTTTGGAGATTGATATCTTACCTGGTGACTACAAAGTAACAGGTGTTGTGCGCAGACCAGAAAATACATCCATGATGTTTGATATGATTGTGTCGAGCAACACACCCATGTTAGAGCCTTGGTTCCAAAGAATTTGGCAAACTTGGATGCCATCGTATTACATAAACTCAATCCAAACGTATGTTGTTTTGCATAAAGAAACAGATATTGAAGCATTAGAAAAAAAGCTATTTACCTTTGCCGAGAAATATTTGGATGAAGAAACGCGTAAACGACTCACGTATACATTTCAACCGCTCACAAGAATGTACCTGTATACAACAGCCGATTATGGCCAATTGGGTTTTGAGGCGAGGAACTTCAGTTATGGCAACATTCAACACGTTTATCTTTTTTCGGGCATCGCGTGTCTCATTATGCTCATTGCATGTGTAAACTTCATGAATCTATCCACTGCGCGATCGGCCAACCGGGCCAAAGAAGTGGGGATGCGAAAAGCCTCGGGTGCATATCGGTTTCAGTTGATCAGACAGTTTTTAGGCGAAGCGATTTTGCTATCGGGTGTGGCCTTTGTGCTGGCGGCAGGGTTGGTCGAACTGGCTGCTGCACCTTTTAATGCATTTGTAGGAACAGATGTTTTTTCTCAAGTGGACGTCAGTCACTATCTCATTGTGCCCTTTCTCATTGTGTTTGTTGGGCTTTTTGCTGGCAGCTATCCGGCCTTTTTTCTATCGGCCTTTGAACCCATCTCGGTGTTAACAGGATCATCGAATTTGGGATTAAAAGGGGCTTTGCTCAAAAAAGGGCTGGTGGTGTTCCAATTTTCAGTCTCAATTTTATTGATCATTGGCACCATAACCATTTATCGGCAACTGAGCG
>JBLHJX010000276.1:0-7267 GCA_047619225.1 Candidatus Latescibacterota bacterium | reverse complement strand
TCTGTTACGGGTGATTTAAAACGGACTTTGAAACGCGTGCCCAATGCCATTTATCGGTTGGATGTTCAAGACGCATTTAAACAAGAGGCCTTTGCGACCTTTGATTCGCCTGCAGAAGAACCACCGATCATGGTGTGTACTACAGAATTCTTTCCCACATTTTCTGTGGTAAAGCTTCAAACAGATCGACCCTTGTCGCAGTTCCCTCATATGTTGGTGCGATACGCAAAAGGTCAAGAAGAAGCACTTTTGATAAAGCAGACAGGGTTGTTGACCTATGAGGCGATTGTCAATTTTGACCCACGTGTTTGGGGAGATCTTGTGATTGAAGCACAAAGCGACAGGACAATTGTGTCTGTGCGTATAAGGCAGCAACCGATTTCAAAGCGACAAGGTGGAACGATTGTTTCTGACGACGAACTGGCGATGGTTCGTTTTGAGAGTGACGGGGTTTATGAAACACTGTTTGGCCGTGTGATGGTGGACAGTTCAATGACTGATGCCCGCATGGTGGGGCGTGCTTATCGGTTGATGCCAGACGATGTGGCTTTTGAAAAAGCAGAAGTGATCTTGCGCTATCCAGAAGGAGTAACAGATACGAGCAAAGTTGCTATCTATACTTGGGATATAAAAAAGGGTTGGGTGTTTGTGGATATTGGGCGCGACTCTGGCATGTATGCCGTAAATGGTGAGGTCAAACATTTGGGTGTTTTTGCATTGTTGGTCGATGATGTACCACCTGAAATTGTTGAACTTCGGCCTGGAAATGGCCAGGCAATTTTAGATCGCCAGCCCAAAGTGTTGGCCATGATACACGATGTGTCTTCGGGGATTTGGCGCGAGGAAGATATCGAAATGCGGATAGATGGAAACGCGCTTATTGTGGAATACGACCCTGAAGAAGATTTGATTTTTGCCACACCTCGGAAACCTTTGGCTGTTGGTGCGCATCAAATTGAGGTGGTTGTGCGAGACATTTGTGGCAACGAAGCGCGACAGGTTCATTCATTTGTGGTAGAGTGAGAGATTCTGTTTGCCCTGGATGTGATTAGGAGTTTCAATTCGATGATGATTCCACTCAAAGATGATAACCCGACCTACACGGCACCCGTGTTTGTTGTGATGATTATTGTGATCAATATAGGCGTGTTTGTTTATACCATATTGTTGGGTGATGTGGGGTACAACATGTTTACCTCTCGATTTGGTGCGATTCCTTTTGAGATGATGCATGCGACGGATGCTATTTCACCTACGCCGATCCCGTTGTATTTCACCTTGTTGACATCGATGTTTATACATGGTGGGTGGATGCATTTGGGTGGCAACATGCTATATTTGTGGATTTTTGGAAATAATATCGAAGACACTTTGGGGCATTTTCGTTTTTTTTGGTTTTATTTGCTATGTGGCATCATTGCAACAGTTGCTCATGTGGTCTCTGAACCTGATGGTGTTGCACCAATGGTGGGCGCGAGTGGTGCCATTGCAGGGGTATTAGGCGCATATTTGGCTGTGTTTCCAAATTCGCGTATTTTGGTATTGTTTTTTTATTTTTTCTTACGTATTCCTGCGTTGATTGTGTTGGGCGTTTGGTTTGTGATTCAGTTAATGAATGCTTCAGATGATGTGGGTGGTGTTGCGTGGTATGCGCATATTGCGGGTTTTGTGGCGGGTTATGTGTTGATGCGATATCGGCAAAGAAAAGTTCCTGTTGAGGTTTATGAACGATGGGATTCGTGATTTTGAGATAGGCTGAATACTAAAAAAGGGAGATTCCGAAATGGAATCTCCCTTTTTTAATGTGGATCAACGAATTAGCACAGGTTCGTTTATTCGTTGGGCACCGTGACACTGTCGTCCATGAGTTTGTTTTTTTCATTGCGCCATCTCTCGATGACGTTTCTAATTTCTTCTGGGTTTTGAATCTTTGGACCCAGTCGAAGCAAGTTTTCGAGAGAGGCCAATGCCAGGTCAATTTCACCAGCTTCGGCAAATTGAATGGCCAGGTCTCGGTAATGTTGGCTGGCATGATGCCATGCTTCGGGTTGATCTAAGGCATGAGGCGGCAAGCGTTTTTCGAGCTCTGTTAAGACTTGAAAGGCATCTTGTGGCAGGCCCAATTGCATATAGGCTTGGGTGAGTCCAGCAAAAATAACGAGGTAGTTGCTGAGCAGGCGTCGGGCAACGGGGTCTTTGTTAATGGTGCTGTCGGCTACGCCTGTGTAGCGATATTTTTCTAAAAGGTTTTCGGTGGTAAGTTGGGTATTAAATTGACCCAATCCGCGTTCTTTTACGAGTTTGTAGGCCATACCTTCCATGGACAAAAAGGGTCGTAACCCTGCCATATTGCTGTTGGGCACAGTGACTGCAAAGTAGATGGGTCGTTTCCAATTGTTTTGTTGTATGATGCGCCACATCATCCAAGTTTGTGGTTCTACAACCGTAATGGTTTGCGGGCCATCTCCAAGGAAGTATTCGGCTTTGGGAATGTCTTGTGCGGTTAGTTGGATACCAGGAAGGCTCATGCCTTTGTCCTTATCCCAGGGTTGTGCAAGCATGTTGTTGTCTATCCAGGTATCTGACAAGTCTAAGGGCACGCCCGCATCGCGTATTTGTTTGACATACCAATTGGTTTTGATCAGGCTGAGGTTCACTATTTGTATATCTGTGCGAATGTTTTCTACACCTTGTAGGAACCACAGGGGATACGTATCGTTATCTCCATTTGTAAACAGAATGGCATTTTCTTCACAGGTTTGCATAATGTTATAGGCATAGTCAAATGCAACAAAATCGCCCGTGCGATTATGCACATGATAGTTTTGGACAAGAATACCTGTTGGGACCAATAAAAGAATGAAGGGAGCCACCATTGCAATGGGTTTGATATTGTTTTGAACCCAAACGACAAGACCCGCCGCGCCAATGCCCATCCAAATGCCAAAAAAGGTATAGGCACCTACGAAGATATACTCTCGTTCTCTGGGTTCTGGGTCGGGCATGTTAAGATAGAGCACCAGACCGAGCCCCATAATGGCAAACATAGAAAAGATGGAGGAAAAACGTTGCCAATCTTTTTTAAAATGGTAGACTGCACCCCCTATGCCCAATGCGGTGGTAATGAGTGAGGCTTGGATGGTTTCATAATTGTTGTTAAAGACATCTACTGCACGTCGAAAATCGATGGGAACACCATCAATGAATGGGAATTGTTGCAAGAAATATTTGATGTGAATGTTAATCTGATAACTCCAGGGTTCGGCTCGACGTGGAAAGAGAAAATGCGTGCCGTATTGCGTTCTGCCTATGAAAGCTTTGAAGTTCTCCCAGGTTTCGGGATCGTTCATATCGATGATGGGGTTGAGACCCGATCGCAGATAAAGCGTGATATATGTCGAAAAACCAAGTGCGCCTAATATGATGGCCCAAATCCAAAATTGGGGATTACGCCATGCAGGACGTAAGCTTAAAAGGCCAATGACAATGGCTCCTGTCATTAAAACAGCAGCCAACTGGGGAAGTACAATGGATAAGAAGGGATAAAAAATAAGCCCAATGACAATGAGGACTTGGGTCTTGCGTGGGCGGTCTTCGAGTAGGTCTGTGAATATGAGTATGAGTATGCCGGGGATGGTGAGTAAACATTGTAAGTGTATGCCTGCACCCAAACCAAAAAGATAGGCGATGAAGAGCAAGTTACGGTCGCTATGATGATCTTTGTGCGCATTATCCCAACGCAAACCCAACCAAACGGCCAATAGGGTGATGCACATGGAAAGGCCATATACTTCGGCTTCAATGGCATTGTTCCAAAAGGAGAACGAGAAGGCCGTGGAGAGAGCGGCAACTGCGGCACCTGTAAAGATAGCAATTTGGTGTTGGGTATTGCTACGATCAAGCCAATTGGCCAGCAAACGAACGGTACACAAGTAAATCAATAAGACCGTGGCAATGCCCGATGCTGCAGAGAGCAAATTGACTCGAAAGGCAATTTCACCAAAGGGCAGCATTGAGAAAAGGCGACCCAGTAAGGTGTAAAGCGGTGCACCAGGTGGGTGTGGTACACCAAATATGTAGGATGTGGTGATAAATTCACCACAATCCCAGAACGCAACGGTAGGTGCAAGCGTAGATAAATACACGATGCTGGTACATATTGTGACCAGCGTGGCAACCAGACGGTTGCGTTGTGCAAAGTTGTTCATTGTGCCCTCAAATAAATGGGGTTGGTATAAATCCAAGGGGAATCTTGTATACGGGCTTCAACCCGATAAACACCCGGTTGTTTGGCTTGAAATGTATGGCTTTGTGTTTGATGATGTGCGATTGTTTGGCCGTTGTGTATAATGTTAAGGTCTGCTTTTAGAGGCAATTGGATGTCAATATTTACTGGGCCTTCAAAGGTTGCTTCATCCCCCATCATAAGATGACCGTCTGAGGTTTGAAACCGCACCCCTGCCCCTGAAACGAGACCATCATATGAGATATAACAATGTCCTTGTTGGAGTGCTTGTAAAATTGCGCTTATGTCTTCTTGTTTGGACCCGGTGAGCGGCTTATTGAGGAATATGCGTGTATGCAATGTAAGGAAGGCATTTTCATAAGGAAACACAACAAGAGGCAAGGGACTGTATTTGCGCGCGTGTGCGTCTATGCCGCCTATGGCAACGCATGGACGCTTTTGACAGATTTGATCCCATTTTTGCAAGGTTTGTGGATCTGGTCCGGTAATATATCGATTGGGATATCGATAGTGGTTCCAAAAACGATAATACCGAAAATCTTGTACCCAGTCGAACATGTACGACCAGAGCTCTAAACCCGTAAAATCATCGGCGCTCCAATCGCCCCAAGAATGATTGCGTTCTTTAAATAGGGGACGGTATGTGCCATGCGGGTGCGCAATAAAAGAAAGCCCACCTTGATGGTGAATGTCGTGGAGAATATCTTGGTGGTTCTGGCGATGATTCACGCGTTGTTGGGTGCCCATTGCAAGACAATGACCCCGCCTACCAGACACTTCGTCGCCGACGATGAGCAATGTATTGCCATGCCACCCTTCCCACCCTTCCGCTCGAGCCTTTAGGGAATTGTGATCGGTTAGGATGAGGAAGTCGAGCTGGGACGTGTGGGCGGCATTCAGAATGGTCGGGACACTGCCCGAGCCATCTGAATAGGTAGAATGAACATGGATAACGCCACAATATTCAAACACAATGTAACCTTTGCAGCACCATTATCGTTCGAGTTCTTCTGGGCCATAAATGCGGATGGATTCATACTGTTGCTCAAACTTGATGTAATAAATCTTGTTGCCTTTGAGTATCCAAGCATTGGCGCCAGTGCCTGTTAGAGACACCGCTTCGTTGCCATCATCATCGGCGGCAAAGGCTGTGGTGGGTTCAAATGCTGGGCGGAACAAATTGGCCAATAGTAAAATGGCAACAAGCCCCATAAGCAGGTTGGTCAAACGTGTGTTGGACATAAAGACCTCCTGAAGTTAAAAAATGTAAATGATGCGAAATTTAAGACCTGTAATGTAAAGGTTTTGAAAGAGGCCGTCAAGCGCAACATCTTGAAAAAAATGCAGATGGGGAAACAAAAAAATAGGCCACAAAGGGGAGTCCCATTTGTGGCCTATTGATCTTGCTAAATGCGAGGGTTACAGCAGATAAGATTTGAGTGGGCGGCTGCGAGATGTATGACGCAGACGTCGCAATGCTTTTTCTTTGATCTGACGTACCCTTTCGCGGGTGAGACCAAAACGCTCTCCAATTTCTTCAAGCGTTAAGGGCTGCTCACGGTTGATGCCAAAGTATAAGGTAATTACTTCGGCCTCACGTGGCGTGAGTGTAGCCAATGCTTTTTCAATTTCTCGGCGTAACGAGTCGTCTAAAAGCGTTTCATCGGGCGATTGCTGCAGGCCATCTTCGAGCACGTCGAGCAAGCTGTTGTCTTCGCCTTCATTAAACGGGGCATCAAGAGACAGGTGACGGCTGGAAATTTTGAGCGTATCCCTTACTTCGAAATCGCTCATATCGAGTTCATCAGCGATTTCACTGGGACTGGGTTCACGACCGTACTCTTGCTCTAAACCGCTGGATGCTTTGCCAATTTTGTGCAACGCACCCACACGATTAAGGGGCAAACGTACGATGCGCGATTGTTCGGCAAGTGCCTGTAAAATGGCTTGCCGAATCCACCACACAGCATAAGATATAAATTTAAATCCTTTGGTTTCATCAAAACGTTTGGCTGCTTTGATGAGCCCGAGATTGCCTTCATTAATCAGGTCACCCATTGAAAGGCCCTGATTTTGATATTGTTTGGCGACACTTACTACAAAACGTAGATTGGCTTTGGTCAATTTTTCGAGGGCATCATGATCGCCCTTCTTTATGCGTTTGGCCAGAGCAACTTCTTCATCTGCAGTAAGAAGATTTACTTCACCAATTTCTTGAAGATATTGATCTAACGACTCATCTTCGCGTGCGTAAGGTCTTTTAGCTAGTCTTGACACTCGTCAGCCTCTCCTTGTTCGCACTGGGGAGTTCAGTGCGGGTGATTTGCGGGTTAATTCACAAAAGGATATCGACGAACGGAATTACGGAGTTACTGCGTTAAACTTGTGGGGAACTACATAAGGGCCTCCTGTTCCAAGTTTGGTGACGCACAATATACATTTATATGAATCACATATGAACTGCCTTACTTATACACTACCAAAAAATGCGCCAAGAAAGCGATTGATACTAATTACTCTGAATCGTTTTCTGACGCATCGGTTGTGTTGTTGTCTTGTAAAGCGGTAAATTCTTCTTCTTGATCTTGAAGCTGTGCCTCGAGGTCTTTTATGGTTTGAACTTGATCTTTGATGCCATCACTTTGACCAATAACGGCATCGACATCTTGTTCTAGTAGGCTGTAAACTTGACCACCGAGTTCTGTAAAGGCATCGTGAATGGCGTGGCGCGTACGTGCCATATCGAGTCGGGCACGGCTCAATTTGCCGTAATGTTCGGCTTTTTCTGCGGCGGTTGCTGCACCGTCACGCAGACTTTGTTTTACTTTTTCCCAAAGAGATTCTGTTTCCATCGTTTTACTCCGAGTCGCCTTTGGTGGGGCGCAACTCATTTAAGAGTTGTTCGCGGTTGGCGCGAGAGATCTCACGCCCTTGAATGGACAAGCCTGGTGTTTCGCGAGCAATTTGACGCAGACGATGAACCGATAGATCTTCTAAATTTTCTGAGGACGCACTTGTTTG
>JBLHJX010000275.1:0-7269 GCA_047619225.1 Candidatus Latescibacterota bacterium | reverse complement strand
TGGGTAGAGGGTGAGTTCGTGCCACATATCTTCTAAGACGAAGCGACCGCCTGTACCCGCGACTTCACAGCGTTCCATAGGGTGGCCTCGTTCAATATCGTAACTGCCGGTGAGGGAACCCACCACGCCGTTTTTAAAGCGCATATTGAATTGGGCAGTGGACCAGATGGTTCGGCCAGGTGCTTTGGTGGCAAAACACTGAACGGCTTCAACGTCCCCACAAAAATAACGCATCACGTCAATGGTGTGTGGATGAAGGGCTTTTAGGTGAAAGTAGGGGGAGCTTTCGGCAGGGTTCATGATCCACATCGCCATATTCACAAAGAGCAGGTGCCCAAGGCGACCTTCGTCGACCCATTTTTTGGCCAAACGCGCAGCGGGGGTAAACCGGTGGTTGAGATCTATGCCGTAACACACGCCCATTTCTTTGGCTTTGGCAACCATTTCTTCGGCGTGGGCAATGTTGTTGGAAATAGGCTTTTCACCTAAAACATGGCAGCCAGCCTCAAGTGCTTGCATCGTCGGGGCGTAATGGTCGCTGCTATATTCATACCCCCCGGTTGCCACACTGACAACGTCGGGTTTGAGTTCGTCGAGCATTTTTTGTACGTTGTAAAAACTCGCCACACCCAATCGCTGGGATGTGGCATCTGCGCGTGCTTCGTCGATATCACACACACCAACGAGTTCTGACAATTCGTTTTTGCTATAAATATCTGCGTGCCGATTGCCAATCGGCCCTACGCCAATCACACAGACCCGTAACATGAAAATCTCCTTAGGCTTTTGCCACCGTCACGACGGTTCCATTTTCCCACGATTCGATAGCGGCTTCAATGACCATCTGTGCTTTGAGGGCTTCTTCACCCGATCCTTCAATATCTTCTGGTGTTGCATTTTCGAGGTTTTGTTCAATCCAGCGGCCAATGCGGCTTTCAAAGGTTTCGCCAAAGGCCATCATGCCGCCAATGTAATCGTAGCTTTCCAATTCCATTGAGCGACGCGGGTGAAAGTGTAAGTGTTCACAGGCGTCGTCGAGAATGAAACGGGCGTCTGATCCGACAACTTCGAGGCGCTCAAGACCATAGGAACCGCCTGGGCCTGTTGCGTCGTAACTGCCTGTAAGTGAGCCGACCACGCCGTTTTCAAATTGCATATTGATTTGTGCATTGGACCAACAGTTGCGCCGGTTGCCGTCTTTGTCAATGCCGCGCTTGCAGAAGGCTTGCACTTTTTCAACATCGCCACAAAAGTACCGCATGACATCAACTGAGTGGGGGTGTAAGGCGCGCAAGTGAAACCAAGGTGAGGTTTCATTTGGGTTGTTAATCCACATCGTCATATTAATGATGTTGAGCTCGCCCAATCGGCCTTGTTCAACCCATTCTTTGGCCCGTGCGGCAGCGGGGGTGAATCGATGGTTGAGATCGATGCCGTAGCGCAGATTCTTTTCTTTGGCCTTGGCTACCATTGCACGTGCGTCATCAATGTTGTTGGAGATGGGTTTCTCTCCCAAGACCGGCAGACCCGCTTCGAGCAGTTCCATTGTGGGTTTGTAATGATCTCCACCATTTTCGGTGCCTGCGGATGCAACACTGGCCATATCCAAGCCCAAACCTGCGCCTAACATTTCTTTGATAGAATAAAAGGCTTGGGTTTCGTGTCGGTCTGCCGCTTTGTCAGCGCGTTCTTTGTTGATGTCACAGACCCCGACGAGGTTACAATGTTCGCTGGCTTTATAAATAGAGGCGTGACGGTTGCCAATACCGCCCAAACCTACGACGGCAACATTAAGTGCCATGAAATACTCCTTGTGGTGTTCGTTCTTTTGATGGATAAGTTGGACGGGGGATATATAAGGCGGTGCGACAGGTTTTGTCAAGGAATTCGATGGGGATCTACTGATCGAAATGATTTGGCTTTATATGGAGGGATATAGGCTTGGTTTTTGAGAGGATTTTTATCGGCCTAGCATAAAGGGAGATAAGCCTACCGACGGTGCGATTTTGGCAAGACTGATCTTACCACTTTTTACAATAAAAAAGCCCCAATAGATATATGAGGCTTTTTCCTTATTTGGATTTGGCGGCTTTTAATTGCTGCTGAATTGTTTGTTGTTGCATCTGTTGTTTCATTTGGTTCATTTGGCCCTGCATTTGTGCGTTCACGCCATTTTCCAAATCGGCCTTAAATTGTTCCATTGCAACGGGCGCTTCGCTTGCAACCCATTGCATCACGGCTAAGAATCCGGCCACCAAGACACAAACCACGGTAATGCCACCGAAAAACATCATATTGCCTTTATCCATCTTTTTGCGTGGACGACGACGCGCACTGTGTTCGCGCACACCAAAGTCTGGGCCCGTCTGGGCCGTAGGAGGCAAGGATGTAATGAGATTGTCTATCGGCCTGCTCATTGGGGGTGCCCCACCAGCCATTTGGTGGAGAGGGGGGGCTTCGAGTTCTGCTGGTGCCGCTTGGGTTATCTCCGGTTTGGGTGGTGCCGCTTGGGTCGTTTCCTGTTTGGGTCTTGGAGGAGGTTGGGGGTTAGCTTTTGCGGTCTGTTTTTTGAGGGCGTCGAGTAAGTCTGACGGTTGGGGCGGCGCTTGTGTTGTTGCCGGCACAGATTTGGCGGCATTTCTTTTGAGTGCTTCGAGGATATCGTTAGCTGGGGGCAGATTGGTTTTAGGTGTGCCATTTTCACCCGTTTCAGATGCGCCATAAAGTGCATCCATAGAGGGTGTTTTGCTTGCCTGGCTGGGTTGGGAAAGCGATGTTGCTGGGCGATTGTATAAAGCATCCATCGCATTCGCTGCTGGCGCAGCCGGGAGTTCATCATTCTTGAGATGTTTTTCGATTTCGTCTAACAGTACGCGTGCTTTAAAAGGCTTTTTGACAATGCCTTTGACACCTTGTCGGCGGAGTTCGGCAGAGACTTGCTCGGTGACAAAACCAGAGACCACGATCACGGGAATGTTGAACTCTTCACTGACGATAAAGTCAATCATAGATGTGCCGTGAATCGTGGGCATCTTCAAATCGAGCAAGATGAGGTCGGGCTTTTCGTGGTTCAGAGCATCAAGCGCATCGGTCCATTTGGTGGCACTGATGGCCGTGTAGTTGTTGGTTTCAAGGATATCAACAATGAGGTCAACGATCGATTGCTCATCGTCGATGGTCAGAATTTTCTTTGTTGTAGACGTTGTGGCCATTTACAATCCTTGGAGGGGAGTGAGGCTAATTTCTTGAATTATAAAGTGAAAAGTGTGGGTTGACAAGCGATTTTACCATTTTTTTGACATTCTGATGATCTACATCACAAACTTGCGTTGAATTGAACCTTGTTGGGTGAACGTCTGTGTAGTATATTGGTTCGGCATGGTTTTTTGCAACTAAGTTTGGGTGTTGGTATGTTGTTTGGTGAAGATAATCCATCGGTTTTTTAAGTATTTTAGATTCAAGGGGTAGGGATGGAAACGCGACATTTGAGTATTAAGGGCGCACGGGTTCACAATTTACAGAATGTCAGTTTGGAGTTGCCGCGCAACGAACTCATCTGTTTTACGGGGGTTTCGGGTTCTGGCAAGTCATCATTGGCTTTTGACACGATTTATGCCGAGGGGCAGCGTCGATATGTCGAATCTTTGTCGGCCTATGCCCGCCAATTCTTGGGGCAAATGGAGAAACCCGATGTGGATCAAATTACGGGTTTGTCACCCACAGTGTCCATCGAACAGAAGACGGCAGGTCGAAATCCACGCTCCACCGTGGGCACGATGACCGAAATTTATGATTATTTGCGTGTGTTGTTTGCGCGCATTGGTACGCCACATTGTGTACACGATGATACGCCTATTGGTGCGCAAACCCGAGATGGCATTGTGGATCAAATCATGGCTTTGGGTGAGGGCAAGGCGATTCACGTTTTGGCTTCTTTGATTCAGGGGCGCAAAGGTGAATACCTCGATTTGTTTGAAGATCTGCAAAAAGAAGGGTATATCCGAGCGCGTGTTGATGGGCAAATTATCACACTGACGCAAGTGCCCAAGTTGGAGCGCTATAAGCGTCACTATATTGAGGTGGTGATTGATCGGTTGGTCGTTAAAGAGGATATGCGTGCGCGCATCGGTGAGGCGGTTGACGCGGGTTTGCAATTGGGCAATGCAGCAGTCATTGTGAGTCCTGAAGACGGAGAAGACATTCTGCTGAGTACCAACTTTTCTTGCCCTTCGTGTGGTCGCAGTGCGCAAGAACCCACGCCCCAGATGTTTTCATTCAACAGCCCGCAAGGCATGTGCTCCGATTGTCACGGTTTGGGTACGAAGGTGGCTATGGATTTGAAGAAGGTTGTCCCCGATGACTCTCTTTCAGTGGGTGATGGGGCCATTGCGCCGTTGGGTATCTCTAAGAATCGGTGGCAGAATCACTATTACGAAGGGGTATTAAAGCGGCACAAAGCCACTTTGAAAACCCCGTGGAAAAAGATCCCTGCAACGGGAAGGAAAGAACTTTTATACGGCGTGGACGGTCGTATCCAGTTTGAATGGCGCCGGCGCAATGGCACAGTGAAGAAACATCGCGATACGTTTGAAGGGGTTTTGACACCTTTAGAGCGTCGGTTCGCCGAAAGCAGCAATCCGGTGATGCGTAAGCGGCTGGCGCCTTATATGCGCGTTGGGAGATGTCCTGTTTGTAAGGGTGCCCGATTAAAGGCAGAGGCATTGGGTGTGCGTATCAATGGGCGATCTTTGGCAGATGTAACGGGAATGACCATTGATCAAGCCCATGGGTTTTTTGACCATTTGGATCTGACCGAGACACAGGTGCGTATTGCCGAAGATGCATTGAAAGAAATTCGGGGTCGGTTGACGTTTCTGCTCGATGTGGGGTTGGATTATTTGACGTTAGATCGCACGGCACCGACTCTGTCTGGGGGAGAAGCGCAACGCATTCGTTTGGCAAGCCAGATCGGTTCTGGGTTGGTGGGCGTAACGTATGTGTTGGATGAGCCATCCATTGGTTTGCACCACCGCGATAACATTCGGTTGTTAGACGCGCTTTGCCGTTTGCGCGATGTGGGCAATACGGTCATTGTGGTTGAGCACGACCAAGAAACCATGATGCGGTCCGATTTGGTCGTTGATTTTGGGCCCGGGCCTGGGCATTTGGGCGGCGAAGTGGTGGCCCAAGGGTCGTGGAAGAAGGTTGCTCGGTCGCCCCGATCTATTACGGGAGCCTATTTGTCGGGCAAGCGTAAGATTGAAGTGCCCGAAAGGCGGCTGGTTAACAAACGTCACCCTGGCATTTGGATTAGAGGGGCACGCCAAAACAATTTGAAACAGGTTGATGTGAAGATCCCATTAGGTGTGTTTACTTGTGTGACGGGTGTTTCTGGTTCTGGTAAGAGTTCATTGATCATCGATGTTTTGTATCCCGCGTTGGCCCGCGATCTCAATGGCGCAGAGGCAGAACCAGGGGCACATCGGCGCATTGAGGGTATCGACCAGTTAGACAAGGTGATTGAAATTGATCAGCAGCCCATTGGGCGCACACCCCGGAGCAATCCGGCAACCTACACAGGTGCTTTTGATCCCATCCGCAAGTTGTTTACAGAATTGCCTGAATCGAAGGTGCGTGGTTATAAACCTGGTCGATTTAGTTTTAATGTGAAGGGTGGGCGATGCGAGGCCTGTTCGGGCAATGGGGCCAATTTGGTCGAGATGGATTTTCTGGCCGATGTGTGGGTGACGTGTCCTATCTGTGAAGGTCGGCGTTTTAATCGGGAGACTTTGGATATTATTTTTAAAGGCAAGTCTATTGCCGACGTGCTCGAAATGGAAGTGGAAGAGGCCTGCGCATTTTTTGCCAATGTGCCCCATATCCATCGGGTTTTGAAAACGCTGGTAGATGTGGGGATGGGATACGTGCGTTTGGGGCAACCCGCGCCCACCCTGTCGGGTGGGGAAGCGCAACGGGTGAAGTTGTCGAAAGAGTTGTGCCGAACAAGCACGGGCAAGACGCTTTATATCCTAGACGAGCCAACAACGGGTTTGCATTTTTCCGACATACAGAATTTGTTGAATGTTTTACACCGTTTGGTCGATTTGGGCAATTCTGTGGTGGTGATTGAGCACAATATGGATGTGGTTAAGACCGCCGATTGGGTGATCGAGTTGGGCCCCGAAGGGGGCGAAGAGGGGGGCAAGTTGCTTGCCGTTGGCACGCCTGATGATTTGCGGGCTGTGGCGGGGTCGCACACCGGAGATGCACTCAACGAGGTCCTTTCTGGGGCACATTTGTTGGCAGCAAAGAATGGCCAGTCTAATGGAAAGGCAAAGAATGTTCGCATCAAGTCGATTGACGTGTTTGGGGCCCGGGAGAACAATCTCAAGGGCGTAGATGTTTCAATTCCGCGCGAGAAAATGACGGTTATTTCTGGGGTGTCGGGTTCGGGCAAATCATCCCTGGCATTGGATACTATTTTTGCCGAAGGACAGCGGCGCTACGTTGAGTCTTTGTCGGCTTATGCGCGCCAGTTTTTAGGGCAGATGCCCAAACCAAAGGTAGACCGTGTGGTCGGTTTGTCTCCTGCCATTGCCATTGAACAAAAAGCCGCGAGCAAAAATCCACGATCAACAGTGGGCACGGTAACAGAAATCTATGATTATGTGCGTGCATTATTTGGTTTATTGGGTGACGTGTATTGTCCCGAATGTCAAATTCCCGCAGGCAGTCAGACCGTGAGTGAAATTGTGACGCGGGTGTTGAAAATGCCGGAAGGGCGACGCCTGTTTTTACTGGCCCCATTAGAACCGGGTCGCGGGGAAGATTATAATACGTTGATTGAACGCGCCCGCAGAGAGGGGTATTTGCGCGGGCGGGTGGATGGCAACGTCTTCAACTTAGACAAGGCACCCGAGATTGATTATCGCCAGACCCATCGTTTAGAAGTATTGGTAGATCGGGTCACTGCTACCAAAAAGAGTGCCAAACGGATAGCCGATTCAGCCGAGAAAGCGTTGGGATTATCGGGTGGTATTTTGATTGTGGCATCCCCCGATGACTTGGAAGAAACGCGATTCAGTCAGCACTTGTCTTGTACGTCGTGTGGGCAGAGTTTTGAACCTGTTACGCCGCAGCGGCTGTCGTTCAATAGCCCAGAGGGTTGGTGTTTGTCTTGTGAAGGGTTGGGCACACAACGAGGGATGGGTGTGCATACCTTGGTACCTGACCAAAAGAAAACATTGGCACAAGGTGCTGTCTTGCCCT
>JBLHJX010000274.1:0-7334 GCA_047619225.1 Candidatus Latescibacterota bacterium | reverse complement strand
CCTAACAAATCGTCCAACAGCAAGTTGCCCTGCCGGGGTTCATCACCCGTTCCGCGCAGCAAAAGCACACATGTCAGACCCAGCTTCGCCGCTGCGGCCGCAGTTGCTCTGCACATGTTTGATTGAACGCCTGCCGTTGTAATCACCGCATCGCATCCCTGCGACAGTATCTCACCAAAAATAAATTCGTGATTCCGTATCTTGTTGCCGCCAAATGCCAGCCCGGTCAGATCGTCCCGTTTGATCCAAACCGCCGGACCACCAAGCGCATCTGAGAGCCGTTGCATCTTCTCCAATGGCGTGGGAAGACTGCTGCACAAAGAGACACGGGGAAGCCCCTCACAAATTGCAGGGTGCGTATCACCCATTTTTCGTCACCTCAGAGCGCACAAACTGCGCCACCGCTTCGTGTGTTGCAAACCAAACCCCCGGGGTCGCTTTGATTTCTTCGATCAAGGTGTCCAGCATTTTCAATCGGCTTCGATGACCAATCACTTGCGGGTGCATCGTCAGCAGAAACAGCGTGCGTTCCTCGTAGGCCCCTTGGAATTCTGCTCGCCAAATCTCAAGCAGAGCAGCCAAATCCATGAATGACCGACTGCCTTGTGTCGGGTCGATCTGAAGAAACGGATGGTCGTCCAAAAGCCACTCCACCGGAAGCTCCACAACACCCGTGGGTTCATGATCGATACACAGTTCATAAGGCCGATCATCCCCCATCAAACTGCTGTCATAAACAAAACCGAGGTCGCGAATGATCTCCAACGTGTGGGCCGTGAAATCCCACGACGGTGTGCGAATACCCGCAGGCGCGCGTCCAATGCGTGTCTGCCAATATTCAAATGCCTTCGTGAGCAATTCTCTTTCCTGCTCAGCCGTCAGGTCTTGGCCTCTTTCGTGGATCCACCCATGCACACCAATCTCGTGTCGGCCAGATTTTAGGATCGCGTCTATTGCCTCTGGATGAAGCTGCCCATTCACCGCAGGCACAAAGAACGACGCGGGCACCTCGTGACGGTCCAACAACGCCAAGATGCGGTATATGCCAACACGTGCCCCATACTCACCCCGTGACATAGAAGCCGGTGAATGCGCTCCGCGATACAACCAACTCGTCTCCCCATCAAAATCAAACGACAACGCCACAGCAACCTGCGCGCCATCGGGCCATACCTTTGGTGTCAGATCAGCACCCGCATGTGCCTGCATCGTTACTTTCTGAATCTGATCAAGTGGCCAGGTCCAGATGGGTTCATTGGTCATTATTACTCCTTTTCTCACACGCAGAATGATCTATTGATAAAATAGATCAGCAAAAGAGACTGGTTCACCTATCTCTAAAGCCCTTCTGAAATTCCCAAACGTTGCCAAAGGTGTTCGGGAACAGCTTCTCTCAACTTCCATTGCACCGTAATTGGTCTTTCACCTTTCCAACTAACAAAATCCACCTCGCCACAATAAACAAATGGAGCCGCCTTTGATCCACGCATTTTTGTTTCGCGAACAAACAGATGTATTTGAATGCCGCTGTCTTTATGACCAGAAAGTCTTATACCTTTTGTACTTTGTTGAGTCGTACTGTTTTGACTTTGCCATTGGAATTGGTTTGGGCTTAAAAAGCGATCCTGATACTGAAAATCATCATGGAGAGCTTGCTTATTTAAAGTGACAAACAAAAACGCATGATTGTCTTTAAACACATAACCTTGTTGCCATAATCCTGTATTAAACTTTAATCCAAACAAGAGAGGCACTTCTGGGCGCGTAAAACTGTGCCATAGGTTGATTTTCTCAGGCTCCTGTTTCTTACCCAATGGTTCCAAACGAAACCCACCATTTTCTGATATAAAAACCACCTTGTGAATTGTACCTGATAAACCTGCATCTTGCCCAAACCACGCTCTCAAAATATCGGCTATTACATTTTTATTGTTGTTGTGTTTATGAATCACATTAACTGCGATTTTTACAAAATTGGCTTTATAATTTTCACCATTAATCAATACCTCTTGCCAACCATGAGGTATACCAGGCTGTTTATCTCGATTAGGCAAATAAAACAAAATAGGTCGCCCATTTGAGTGGCTTACTTTACAAATAATCTGCTCCTCTTGAACATCTTCAACACGACCAAGATAATCTGCCAAGCGCCAATCAACCAACTCTCTCAAAAGTTCTTGAAAGGCCTCTTTATTTTTTTTATTTATTTCGCGAACAAAACGAAACAAGCCATCTTGATACGCGAAAAATTGCGTACCACCCATACCTTGGCCACCAACCCAAGCCTTGATAGGGTTATTTTCCAAAAGCCTTTTAAGAGCACTAAAATTATCAAAGGAAACATTTACATCTAATTTTAGTTTTGCAGAACGCTGTGATAACCGAATTACAGCACGGATTAAATCATCAATTTTAATACCATCGGGAAATGTATCTGTATTGAGCATAGCCAATAGTGTAAGCATTTTGTAGCTCTTGCTCATGGGAGTTACTTCCAAATGGGTCAAGAACTCGGCTAAGTAATCTTGATTCATTATATTTTCTTGGTCTTGAGATAAGCCATTCATCTCCTTAACAAAATGGAACCAAGAACCATATTCATCTCTAACAGATTTTGGGTTGTATCCTTGATGAAATGCTTCTACTGCCGTTGGCCGTTGATTATAACGTTCTAAAAAATCACGATAAAAATATTCTATTGCAGGTATAGTTGGCACAGGTGGAATCAGGCTTTTCAATATATCAATTGTTTCAAGATCGTATTTGACATAACACCCTTCAGGTAATTCTAATGAACCTTGTTCTATTTTATCAAGATAATTTCTCAAATGATGGCTACCCGGCCCAAGTGTGACAAAAATTTCAAGCAATGCTCGGTATTTGATCAAAAAAGTCTTATGATTTCCGATATAATCGATAACGGTAAGATATTCTTTGTTAGAAGATTTCCGAAGACCGCGCCCTAATTGCTGCAACCAAAGCAAACGCGACTCTGTTGGGCGAAGCATCATAACAGTATCAATACTTGGGATGTCTAATCCTTCATTAAACATATCTACAGAAAAAATGATATCTAATTCACCTTGTTCAAGCTTTTCCAAAGACATAGTGCGAGGATCACTATTTTCTCCTGAATGTACAGATGCAGCACGGACATTTCTCTGTTTAAAATAGTTTTTCATATAATCTGCGTGCAATTTTGAACAACAAAATGCCAATGTCTTCTGCCCTGCTTTAGATTGATATTGTTCAAGTACATTTTGTGCTCTAACCTCTGTTGCCAAATGATCTGTGAGTACTTTTTCATCAAATCGATGACTACGCCATGGGATTTGCTCATAATTGACATCATCAGGTACGCCAAAATACTGGAACGGACACAGCAAATCTTTCTCAATGCCTTCAACAAGATCACACCTATAAACAAGATTCTCTTGACACAATTGGAGCAAGTCACCACCATCGGTACGTTCAGGCGTTGCTGTAAGTCCCAGTAAAAACTTTGGTTCAAAATAATCAATTAATGTGCGGTAAGTCCGAGCAGACGCATGGTGAAATTCATCCATCACGATATAATCAAATTCTGTTGGCTCAAATGTTTGAAGATGTTTTGAACGGCTTAACGTTTGAACAGAAGCAAATGTAATATCTGCATCACGATCTCTACGCTGACCCGTAAAATATCCAAATCGAGCACCTTCATGAACCCGTCTAAATGTGTTGCGAGCCTGAGAAAGAATTTCTTCTCGATGTGCAACAAATAAAATCCGGCGAAACTCATCACGGTTGCTATCAAAAGCACTCAACCAAGTTTTGCCTAATCCAGTAGCCAATACAATCAACCCAGACTGATTTCCTTTTTGACGTGTTGTTTCAAGCGCATCCATAGCTCTTAACTGAATATCATAGGGTTCTGGGGGAGGTAAAGGTACCTCTTCCGGTTCACCTGCAATTTGGGGCTGAACAGGTTGTCGACGTTTCTGGTATTTATCGATCCAAGTTTGATTCAATACAACTGTTAGTGAATGCGAAAATAAGGCATCAAAAGCTGTGGAGACATCATTAAACCCTATTTGATCATGGGTAGTGATAACACGATAATTCCACTCTACGCCCTTTTCGAGCGCCATTGCAGATAAATTAGAACTACCTACCAGTGCAACACCACTTCCTTCTTTGTTGTGAAAAATATAAGCTTTGGGATGAAAGCTGTGATCCGTTGTTTGATAAACTCTAAATTTGATATCTCCTTTCAGATCCAATAAGCTAATGAGTGCTTTAGGCTCTGTTATTCCGAGATAATCTCCAGTCAAAAATCTAATTCCCCCACCGCGATCTAATAAATCTTGGAGATGATTCTTAATCTTAAACACACCACTATTGCGCGTGAAAGAAACAGCTAAATCTGCCCGATGTGCCAAACCGATATGTGCAACTAAATGAGGCAATAAAGGATCGTTGTCACCACGAACGAGCGATTGGTCGTGAGGGGCTTGAGGTATGGAAGAAGAATGACCGAATGGATCTGCGAGGTAATTGGCTTTTCGAGGAATCACATGTCGAACACCACCACGAGGATCAACAACATCACCTATATAACGAGGCATGACGTGAACGTGTAAGTGCGAAACTGTTTGTCCTGCCGCTGCTCCTACATTAATACCTATATTAAATCCGTCAGGATTATATTGTGACTGAATAAATTCTTTAATAGCATCTATACCTCGAAGAAAGGCTTGTTGTTCTGCTTCTGTTGCATCAAACCAGCTATCAAAATGGCGATATGGTATCAGAAGGGCATGCCCTTCTGATACTGGATAACTATCCCACAACGCATATATAAGTTTTTCTCTATAGAATACACGATCGCTTTCTGGCGAACAGAAAATGCATCTGCTTTGATTATCTAATGGCATATCAATCAACCCATTCAAGAAAAATTCGTTTTTTAAATCCACCACGATCTTGTGCTTTTTGTTCTTTGATCGTTTCTACGGTTGTCATACCTGAACCCAGCGACTCTGTAAGTGCTTGTATCACTTCCAGTATATCTGCGAGTTCTTCAAGATTTGGCTGTTCAGTAAATTCGGTTACTTCCTCTTGAAGTTTCTTAATGAGTTCGTGTTGATATTCCATATCAGACAAAATGCGTGTTTGATATTTCTTACCCTCTTTATCGATGATGTCTGGTATCAAATCCCGAACCAGCTTGTTATATTTTGGCATATTGGAAATACCCCTTCTTATACGCTTGATTCACAGATCCTATACTTGTTCTTATTTTTAGAAAACAATATAGTTCAGCTTCTATAAATTCACAATTTCTAAAGAGGCCAATTTTGAAAGCAAATACAGAACTTGATTTCAAGCAATATACCCTTACAGTTCCCCAATCTTGAACTCACCGAACACCATTCAGCAACTTCCGAAGCGCATCATGTGACAACATACGTGGATTATTTTGCAAACGCTCCGTATTCACATTTTGCACAAGGATCTCAACATCCGCATCTGAATGCACACCCACATCTCCCAAACGCGTCGGGCATCCAATAGCCACCATCAGCTGTTCAATACGTTCTCGTGCCTGGGTCGCATCATCAACCCCCAACAAAGCCTGGATATCCTGAAGCGTGGCGCGAACAGGACCCACCCCATCCGGATGACAACAATCATCCTCGGTCACCAAACTATTATACACCATGATGGCACCCGAACCAAGACACACGCGTTGGATCATGGCTTTCCTTTTGCAAAAGCAGGATGTGTCTTGCAATTTGCTACCCAATTCTTTATTTTAGGATATCGCATTTTCGTAAAATAAAGAATTTTCTTATTTTAGGTTGGTACATAAGATGAAACGCACACTTCAAGGCCATTATGTAACCGTTTCAACAGTTGGAGAACAGGCAGAAGCGTTTGTCCCTACACCCTTGCCGCCACAGCCACCCATTGATTGGTCACCTGCACTGCGTGGCAAATTTGATGAGGCATTATTGATGTTGGGGCGGTTGGATGGTGTTTCCACATTGTTGCCAGACATTTCATTATTCCTATATATGTATATCCGCAAGGAAGCCGTACTCTCTTCTATGATTGAAGGGACACAATCATCTCTTTCAGATCTGCTTCTTTTTGAGATAGACCAAGAACCGGGTGTACCTTTGCACGATGTTCAAGAAGTGAGCAACTATGTTGCAGCCTTGAACCATGGTGTGACACGTCTCAAAGAAGGATTTCCACTCTCGTTGCGATTGCTCAAGGAAATTCATGGTATTTTGCTGTCCAAAGGACGTGGGCACCACCACGCACCCAGTGAATTTAGGCGAACGCAAAATTGGATTGGAGGCACCCGTCCCGGGAACGCTGTCTTTGTGCCGCCGCCGCCAGATCACGTATTGGCGTGTATGGGCAAGCTGGAGCTGTTTCTTCACGATCAACCAGAACAAACGCCTGTTTTGCTCAAAGCTGCTTTGGCCCACGTGCAGTTTGAAACCATTCATCCATTTTTAGATGGCAATGGTCGCCTGGGTCGCCTGTTGATCACGTTGTTGTTATATGAACAAAAGGTATTGCGCGAACCCATGCTCTATTTAAGTCTCTACTTTAAGACACATCGCAAAGAATATTATAATTTACTCAATATAGTTCGTGAAACGGGCGATTGGGAATCTTGGTTGACATTTTTTGCCGAAGCCGTCATTATGACCGCAACGCAAGCAGTAGAGACAGCGCAACAGCTTCTTGGTTTGTTGGATAAAGATCGCAATCAGATTGAGAGCTTAGGTCGTGCAGCGTCTTCCACATTGCAGACGCATCATGCTTTATTAAGGCATCCCGTTGCCACTGCGAGTTGGTTAGCCAAACACACGAATCTCACACCCGCTACCGTCAATAAATCGCTGAGGCACTTGGAACAACTCGGCATTGTGCGTGAACTGACCGCTCAAAAACGCAATCGCATTTTCAGTTATGTTCAATATGTGAATATCATGAATAGAGGCACTGATTTTGAATAGTTGAAAGCTGCCTATTTGAAAATGCATCAGGCTGGCGCGCACTATGTGGTCGATGGCATTGAAAATGTGCCTGCGATATTAGACGACATCCAGAATCGATTGGCGCGTGGTGAACGACCTTAGGTCCATTACCCCACCGAAATCACCGGTGACACACTCGCCCGTTTAAACAAATCGTCAAACTCAGCACTCTCGTCATCTCGAATCAACTCCGTATGACAGCCCCATTCATCCACGGGCTGATTGCCATTCCCATAAAACACCCACATCTGTCGTGAATTTTCAAAGTACACATTCACCCCACCCGGTCGGCTT
>JBLHJX010000273.1:0-7397 GCA_047619225.1 Candidatus Latescibacterota bacterium | reverse complement strand
GTTCTTCTGCCTTGGCTGAGGCTGTGTTGATGTCGGTTCGTATCAATGGGGGTTCGCGTGTGTTGTTGCCGCGCAGCTTACATCCGTTTTACAAGCAAGTGATTGAGACTTATGTCAAAGGCATTAACCTTGAGTTTGTGGAGATCCCGTGGACGGAGACGGGGGGTATGGATATTGACGTGTTGAAAAGTGAAATGAATGAGAACACGGCGGCGGTGGTGGTTCAAAATCCGAACTTTTTAGGCGTGTTGGAAGCGTTGGATGAAATTGGAGATGTGGTGACTCCGTCGAAGGCGGCTTTTGTGGCATGTGTGAATCCGATTTCGTTGGGGGTGATTCGACCGCCGGGTGATTTTGGAGCCGATATTGTGGTGGGTGACGGGCAACCTTTGGGATTGCCACTTGCTTATGGTGGGCCTTATGTTGGTTTTTTTACATCGCGTGATGAACACCTGCGCAAGATGCCCGGGCGTATCTGTGGACAGACGACGGATGTGGATGGCAAGCGTGGTTTTGTGCTGACGTTGCAAACGCGTGAGCAACATATTCGCCGTGAGAAAGCGACGTCTAATATTTGTACCAATCAGACATTGTGCGCCACTGCGGTGACGGTATATTTGGCAGCCCTTGGGCCGCAGGGTATGCGCGACGTGGGTGAATTGAATTGGAACCGAAGCCATCAAGCTTTGGATGGTTTGTTGGCTTTAGATGGTGTTTCGTCGAAGTTTTCGGGGCCCGTGTTTAATGAGTTTGTTGTGGAAGTGGATGGTAAAGCGTCTGAGGTGTTGGGGCGTTTGCGTGAACAAGGTATCTCGGCAGGGATCGATTTGGGGCGTTTTTATCCTGAGTTGGACAATTGTATTTTAACCTGTGTGACAGAAATGAAAACTGAGGCGGATATTGCGCGTCTTGTTGATGTGTGGGGGACGGTTTAATGAATAGGGAATCATTGATTTTCGAGCGGGGTGCTTCGGGACGACGGTGCGCAACTTTTCCAAATGCGGGTGAGATGACAACACCGATTCCTGCGGGGATGAAACGCGAGATACCACCTGCATTGCCAGAGGTGGGTGAATTGGAGTTGGTGAGGCATTATACGGCTATGTCGCGTATGAACTTTAGTATTGATACTGAGTTTTATCCGTTGGGTTCGTGTACGATGAAATACAATCCGAGAGTGCATGAGAAAGCGGCCCGTGTGCCTGCACTGGCAGGGTTGCACCCGATGGCTGAAGATGCCCAACCGGCATTGCAGGTGATTTGGGAGATGGAGCAGATTCTGATGGCTGTTAGTGGGATGGATGGGTTTACTTTTCAGCCTGCTGCAGGTGCCCAAGGGGAGTTTGTGGGTATTTCGTTGATTGCTGCTTATCACGAGGCGAAGGGCAACAAGAAGAAGGTGGTGCTGATTCCAGACTCGGCACACGGTACCAATCCGGCAACGGCGGCGATGTGTGGATATACTGTAAGGGTGATTAAGTCAACCGCACGGGGTACGGTGGATGTTGAAGATCTGAAGGAGCATTTGTCTGAGGATGTGGCAGGGCTGATGTTGACCAACCCGAATACGTTTGGGGTATTTGAAGATCAGATTGAAGAGATTGCAGCGTTGGTGCATGGCGTGGGTGGTTTGTTGTATTATGATGGTGCCAATATGAATGCATTTTTGGGGCAATGTCGCCCAGGTGATATGGGTTTTGATGTGGTGCATATTAATTTGCACAAGACATTTACGACCCCTCATGGTGGCGGTGGGCCGGGTTCTGGTCCGGTGGGTGTGAAAAAGGCATTGTTACCGTTTTTGCCCACCCCCCTTGTTGCCAAAGTTGGCGATGGGTTTAAACTGGACTTTGATCGACCAGAGACAATTGGCAAGGTAAGCTCGTTTTATGGCAATTTTGGGATGGTGCTGCGGGCTTATGTTTATGCGCTGATGTTGGGTGCAGAAGGCATGAAGCGCACGAGTGAAATGGCGGTGTTGAATGCCAATTATATTGCGAAGAAGCTCGATCCATTTTTTGATCGGCCTAAGCAGGCGCAACCAATGCATGAGATGGTTTTTTCGGCTTCTCGGCAGAAGAAGGCGAATGGGATTACGGCGACTGATATTTCTAAGCGGTTGATTGATTATGGGATGCATCCGCCAACGATTTATTTTCCGTTGCCCAATGTGGCGCCTGAGACGATGTTGATTGAACCGACGGAGACGGAGAGTTTGGAGCAGGTGGATGAATTTATCGAGGCGATGATTAAGATTGCGAAGGAGGCGGAAGAGACGCCGGAGATTTTGAAGGCGGCGCCTCATGATACGCAGGTAAGGCGGTTGGATGAGGCGATGGCGGCCCGGCAGCCGGTTTTGAGGTGGAAAAAAGAATAGGTGGGTTGGAGGGGTAAAAGCGTTTTGAGGTAGCTCGTTGCTTGTTATGCCTTCGGCGACCTACTTTTTAAACGACTAAAAAGTAGGCAAAAAGTCGCTCGCTCAAGTGCCGCGAGGGGCTGCACAGCGCAAATCACTTTTGTGGGTTCACGTTATACTTTAGCCTGCAAAGATTGTGTTGGATCAATAATTTTGCGCCGGACGGAATGGTGCGCTGCGCTTGATTGCTTTGACTGATTTATTCACATATTTGATAGGCAATGTTGAGAGTTTGAAAAAGTAAAAGCGACCTTTTTGAGGTCGCTTTTTTTTGGGTGTGAAGGGTAGGCTGTTACTCGGATTTCTTGATTTTTGCAAGTCTTTCGGTTGCTGTGCGATCAAACAAAGAGCCTGGGTAATTGACTTGAAGGGCTTCGAATGCGGCGATGGCTTTTTCTTTTTGGTTGTTTTTGAAATAGGTTTGTGCTTCGTCGTATTGTTCGTGGCCTTCGGTCATGGCGCGTTCTGTGATGCGTGCGATTTCTTCGGCTGGGCCTGGCGTCATGGGGGGTAGTTTGGATAGGGCTGGTGGGTTGGGTTCGGTGAGGCGGGAATAGGTTTCTGGGCGACGTTCTCGGAAAAGGCGGGCGCGCATGTCTTGTTGCGAATTTGACCAGTCGGCACATTCTCGTCCCGCAAAGGGGTCGATATCGGCAATGGCGATGTTGCCGGGTTCTTTTTCTTCGGCAATGATATCACCGTGAGGGGAGATGATGAAGCTGCCGACGTCGGTGCCCCAGCCGCCCCATGAGACGACGATGTAGACGAAGTTTTCTGCTGCGCGTGTGCGGAATGCGGCACGGCTGATGTCGGCTCCGCCAAAGGCAGCACCGCCTACAGTGGGGTTGAAGATGATGTCGGCTCCGCCTAAGGCGAGACAGCGGGCTGTTTCGGGAAAGACCATGTCGTAACAGATGAGCATACCGACGCCACCTAAGTCATCGGTTTCAAAAACGGGAAAGTCTGTGCCGGGTTCTTTGCGGGTTTCTTGAACGGGCAGCATGATTTTGTGGTAGCGGCCAATTTCTTTACCGTTGCGGTCAAGGAAAAAGGATGTGTTTTGAATGGTGTTTCGCACGCTCCAGGTATCGGTGCTACAAATGAGATACATATTGTATTGGGCTGCGGTATTGCCCAATTGTGATAGTGTGCGGTGCTCGACTTCGGGAAGGACGTCATTGAGAAGGTTTGGGTTGGCCGCTTCCCAGGCAGAGAGGCCCAACATGTCTTCGGGGAAGGTGATCACATCGCAGCCTGCTTTGCCGGCTTTGTGAATAAGGTCTTCGAGTAGATTTAGGGATTCACCAACGTGTGCCAAGACCTCTGAGGGGGTGTTGATGCGGTAGTTGGTGTTGACGGCTTGGCGAATGCTGCCGCCGCAGTTGGCTGTTCCGATTCGGATCATGATGACCTCTGTTTTAAGCGGTTGCTGATACGGTGATGCCCCCGCGCATTTTGAGAATGTATTTGGAGCGGTCTAATGGAGAGATGCCTTTGTAGGGGCGGGTGGTGCCCAACTCATCTGAGCAGGGTTCGTATCCGTCAAAGTGAACGGATAGGGTGGCTTTACCACCGGTTTGTGAACTGAGGCGAATGGCATAGTCTAAGGTGGTAGATAATGGGAAGCGGCCTGTGAGGGTGAAGCGGCCGTCGGCAATGTCGGCAGGTTCAAAGGTGCCGCGCATGGTGATGATGTCGGATGAGATTTTGCCGATAAATTCTTCGGGGGCTGTGATTCGAAAAGATAAAAAGGGTTCTAAGAGGGTGGTGCCGATGTCGGTGAGTCCGCGAAGGACAGCTATGTTTGTAGCGAGTCTGAAATTGCCCGGTCGGCTGTGTAATACGTGATCACTGCCTTCGACGAGTGTGATTTTGAGGTCGGTTACTTCCCATCCTTTGGGACCCTGATGCACGGCTTCGGGTAGATTTTTTTCGATTTCATTTTGGTATTTTTGCAAGATGTCACTGGTGCGTATTTCTGAGGCAAAAGAAATGCCGCTGCCCAATTCACCAGGTTCAATGCGGTATGTGACAATGGCCCAACACGGTTTGGGCATGGTATAACGTTCGGCACCGTGTCCTACTGTTGCTGGGGTTTCTTTGTAAATCACGGTGGGGTCGCTGAAGGTTGCGGCAATGCCGAATCGGGTGCTCAGGATTTCGGTTAAGATTTCGGTTTGGATGGCACCCATGATTTTGACATGTAACTCGCGTTCGTCGGGGAACCATTGGAAATTGAGATGGGGGTCTTCGCTGGCGAGTTTTTGAAGGGCTTCGGCGAGGTGTGTGTGATCGGCTTCGTTTTGGGGGATGACTTGAACGGATAACAAGGGGGCGTTGAGTGTGTAGTTGCCGGGGACTGGTGCGGGGTCGCCTAAGATATCGCCAATTTGTACGTCGGGCATGCCACATACAAAACCAATGTCGCCGGCTTGCATAAGGCCGGTGTCTTCAAATTTGTTGAGGACCGATTTTTTGATCTGGGTGACTTTTTCTTTGCGATCAGCTGTTGCATTGTGAACGGTATCGCGATTTTGCAATTGGCCACGGTAGAGACGCACACCGGCGATGCGACCGAGTTTGGGGTCGTGTTCTAAGCGGTAGATAACGCCAGAAACCGGCGCGTCAATTTCTGTGTTGGCATTTGGGAAGTATTGGATGATGGCTTCGAGTAAAGGTTCGACTCCGATGTTGTTTTTGGCAACACCACACAAAACTGGGAAGATTTGGCGTTTTTGAACGGATTTTGCGAGGGATGCTTGTTGTTGAGCTGGGGCGATGGTTTCTTCATTGAAATACTTTTCAAGGAGGGCATCGTCTTTTTCTGCGATTTTTTCTGTTTGCTCTGCAAGTTGATCGGGAGACAATACATCGACGGTTGCGTTTGTGTCGCCTTCATTTTGTGGGCGATTGAGCAAGATAATATCGGATGAAAATTCTTGTTTGAGTTTGTCTATGACCGCTTGCGTATCTGCACCCATGCGGTCAATTTTGTTGATGAAGAGAATGACGGGGATGTTCAGGGCTTCAAGGGCATACCAGATGGTTTCGGTGTGGGCTTGAATGCCTTCGACGGCGGAAAGGACTAAGACTGCGCAATCGAGTACGCGGAGAGATCGTTCAACTTCGGCAGAAAAATCGACATGGCCGGGTGTGTCGATAAGATTGATCTGCACGTCTTTCCAAGGAAAGGAGAAAGTGGAGGCGCGTACGGATATGCCGCGTTTTTTCTCTACGTCCAGACCATCTGACAGGGTGGTGCCTTTGTTGACATCACCAAGTGCACGTGTGCTGCCACTTAAGAAAAGCATGTTTTCTGTGACCGTTGTTTTGCCTGCATCAACGTGGGCAAGGATGCCGAGGTTTCTGATTTTGCGGTTGTCTGCCATAAATATGATTGGCTATCTCAATTATTTATTGCCAATGGGATCTTGATGCATAAAGGGTGGCCAAATAGCATTTGTGAGTTGATTGATTTGTGGCCTTAATTCGGGGCGGTCTTGTATGGTTGTGAATTGGTAATCCATAAGATACCTCTATTGTGCTGTGAGGCCACCGTCGACTGGGACGAGTGCGCCGGTCATAAATGAGGATGTGGGTTGGCTTAAGAAGTAGACAACTTCGGCAATTTCTTCGGGTTGGGCGACACGGCCAATGGGCAACATGTCTGCTTCGGCTTGCCAGGCGGCGTCAATATCGCCATCAAAATGTTTGTCGGCTAAGAAACGAAAGACGCCGTCGGTAAGTGGGGTTTTTACGGTGGCGGGACACACAGCGTTTACACGAATGCCCAAGGGTGTGAGTTCTACAGAAAGGCTCTTGGTCAGTTGGGCGACGGCACCTTTGGTGGCGCCATACACAATCGAACCTTCTTTGCCCACAAAGGCTTGGTCTGACCCCATGAGCACGATGTTGCCGCTTTTTTGTTCGCGCATATGTGTGGCCACTGCAAGCACTGTGTAGATTGCACCTTTGAGATTGATGTTGATGATGGCATCGACGTCTTCTTCTTTGAGGTCAAAGAGGCTGGAAAGACGTTGGATGCCCGCATTGGCAAAGAGAATGGTGGGTGGGCCGAGTTTTTCAACCGCTTTGTCAACGGCGTCCTTGATGCCATCTTTGCTGCTGACATCGGCTTGGAAAAAGGTGATGGATCCTTTGTGTTCTTCTTCTGCGAGCTTTGTACCCGCATCAACATTGACATCCAGAACAGCAACATCAAAACCTTCTGACGCAAATTTTCTTACAGCAGCGGCACCGATACCGGTTGAACCGCCCGTGATGATGACACAAGACATGTATGTATCTCCTTCATTCACTATTATTTCAGTTTCTGGTTTATGGGTGTCGATAAGATAGCAGGTTGACTTGGAATGAAAAAGAAAAATCACCCACGCTTGTTTACTGTGGGTGATTTCAGTTGGTTGATCGTTGTGTTTTGGTTGGACGGTTACAGTGGCCACAATATTAAATTGGAATTTCTATATAATCGCCATGTGAAATCTCATTAACTGCCATCTGGATATCGTCAATTTTTGGCTGAATACGCGGCCAAGAGGTCGAAAGAAGAATGATGATTGCCAATTGTCTGCCAGATAGATTCTGTTGGTATCGGAGATTTTGGTCTGTGGAGATTAAGAGGTGATAATTGTCACTTTCGCATATAGCAAGCAATTCACCATTCTCGAGATGAGACTATCCACGCTCAAAGGCAGTATCAATTGTATGACCTGTGAGATGGTTTCTAAGGGGAGCAGGTGTACCCTGATCAAATAGAATTCTCATGGTTCAAAAGGGGCCACTAATGTCTTCATTTTATGTTCGAGAACAGTCTCTACCTGTCCTCTTTCTACGCCTGGGAACCAGTGCAAAAATTGTTCTACTGAGGCCCCATCTCTGAGATTTTCGAAAAGGGCGGATACAGGAATTCGTGTACCTCGGAATATCCAAGCGCCACTGACCTTTTCTGAGTTACGCTCAA
>JBLHJX010000272.1:0-7417 GCA_047619225.1 Candidatus Latescibacterota bacterium | reverse complement strand
CGATGCGACTTCCTTGTTTGCATCTACAATCAAACTGCCATCTGCTGCTAACGACACAGCCAACCAACGCAACCCGCGTGGTGCTGGCCCGCCAACCACGTCGCCCGCATTATCAAATACAGACCCGTGGCACGGACACGAATATCCTGTCTCCGTTGTATTTACAATGCAGCCCAAATGTGTGCACACCAAAGACACAGCAGCAACGGCCCCATCTTTGGCAACCAAATGGACATTGCGCCCGGCGATAATTTTGGCACCGTCTACAGCAAAGTCTTCGGGGCGGCCAATGCGAAATCTTTTACTGGCCTCGGGCAACACGCTTGGTTTGGCCAATCGGGCCATGCCAAGCAACGAACCAAAAATGGCCAAACCTGCCGCCCACAACCCCGCCAACCCTAAAAAATCTCGCCGAGGTACTGGTTTGGGGGCTAAACGATCTGACATAACGGTATCTCCTTAAACTGAAAGCGCTCCATTGTAATGGCACCGACAGGACAACGCTCTGCACACAACCCACAGCGAATGCAAATGGTTTCATCTTTCAAAATGGCCGATGCTTCTGATGGGGTTGTACCACCCAATTGTGAGTCTAACACCTCATCGGATTCACCACCCATCAACTGATCTACCGACACAATGCGCAAACACCGCTCGGGGCACACGTCTACACACCCGCCGCACAAAATGCACTTCTCTCCATTAAAAATGGTGTTTACACCACAATCCAAACACCGCCCGGCCTCACATTGGGCCTCCGCTTCTGAATAACCGCGTTCAACGGGGGCACCCTGTGAACGCAACCGCTCTTCTACAGACGTTGAAGGGATCGCAATGCGTTCTTGATGCTCGTAACCTGACTCCCGCGAATATTCGGGAATGGCGATGTGCAATTCCATATCGCGATGTGCAATTTCTTTACCCGTCAAACGTTGATAAATACTTCGCGCCACTTGCTTACCTGAAGCAATGGCATGAATCAATAACTTTGGCCCATAAGCCAAATCTCCAGCAACAAATATATCTGGCGCATTCGTCTCGCCTGTAATCGGATCACACGCCAAAAAACCACGATCTGTTAATTCCAAACCATCGCGTTCGGCATCGACAAACCTCAAGTCTACACCCTGACCAATGGCCAAGAGTACCTGGTCACAGGGAATGGTTTCTCTCGCATTGTCGTCAAACTCGGGTGCAAACCGATGGTTTTCGTCAAATACCCGCAAACATTTTCGAAAGGTCACGCCCGTCACTTTGCCATCTTCTGTCTCAATAGCCACTGGACCCATGCTGTTGCGTCTGATAACACCCTCTTCGTCGCCTTCGATAATTTCAACGTCATCGGCAGGCATTTCATCTAAAGATTCCAAAGAGCACAGATGTACCGAACCCACACCCGATTCACGCATCGCTGTGCGGGCTGTATCGAGTGAAATTTGACGCAAGACGGTCCGTCCCACATCATAGGCCACATTGCCCCCGCCAATAACCACCACGCGCGGTCCCAATGTGAGTGGGGTGCCCAAAGACACGTCGCGCAAAAACTCCACACCGCCTAAAACACCGACAGCGTCAGCACCCGGAATAGGCAATGGGCGAGATCGTTTTGCACCCACAGCAATAATCACCGCATCGTGTTTTTCACGCAGTTCGGCCAAGGTCACATCTTTGCCTACTTCGCACTGGGTCACTGCTTCTACACCCAATTCCTGAATCACTTCTACCTCTGCACGAATCAAATCACGCGGCAACCGATATTCGGGTATGCCCAAAGCCAACATGCCCGCCAGAACGGGCTCAATTTCATAAATCGTGACGGCAAAGCCCATCAGTGCCAAATCGTGTGCCGCACCCAATCCCGCTGGGCCGCTGCCGATAATGCCCACTGATTTGTTAGAAATTATTTCTACATCACCTTTTAAAAGCGATTGCATCAGGGGCAACAATTCCTCCAAATCTTCACAATCACGCGGGGCATACTTCTTGGCTGCATCTTTTAAAAACGCGACCAACCCTTTGCCACCCATCTCTCGGTTCTCGGGTCCAAATTGGTCACACACAAAACGCTTCAATGCGCGAATTGAAACGGGTGTATCCAACTCTCCTCGTCGACAGGCTGCTTCACAAGGCGCACCGCACACCCGTCCACAAATAGACGCCAGAGGGTTGGGGCCTCGAGCGATGAGATAGGCGCGTTCATAATCGCCTTCTGCAATCGCGCGAACATATCCTCTCGCGTCGGTATGCACGGGGCAAGCTGCCTGACATTTGATCTGGCTTTTCCAGTAGCTTAAATCTGGAACTGTGACATCAAAAACACTCACCAAACCCTCCCTAAGCATGTATTCAATAACTTATCGCAAACCAAACCTACATCAGAGTCCGCCGTGTTAGATTTACTTCTGGTCTAAGGTGTTGGATGATGAACAAGGATTTTAGCGAATGAAATGCCAGCTTTGCAAGCTGATGGTTTTAGTCTGGAGACAGCAAAATACAATACCATTAAAATATTGTTTTTAATGGTATTATGACGGGTAATATTTTTTAAAGTTTGACTTTAACTTATGAAATATCAGACGGGTTTGCGCGTTGTCGTGCAATCCGCGACAGATGTGTCTCATCTAAGGTGCGGTCCATGCGACAGATGTGTCTCGCTAAAATTGGGTCATTCCAAATCATATGTCAGGCACGTTTGGGGACATACACACAAGCGGGGTCAGATTCGAGATAATCACCCGTAAGCGCATACGCCCGAGCCCTGCATCCCCCACATAAGGTTCGATACTCACACACACCGCATTTGCCCTTCAATTTTTCAGAATCGCGCAGATCTACAAACAAATCTGAATGGCGGTACACATCTACCAAACTGTCTTTGCGCACATTGCCAGCAGATACAGGCATAAAACCGCTTGGAAAAATCTGCCCCAGATGGGATATAAATACAAAGCCTTGACCGTCGTTCACACCCTTCGTCGCACGTCCAATGGCATTGCTGCCCACCTGGAAACCAATGGTGCCCCCACGTTTCACCTCGGCCAGCGTGCCATTGGATTTTGCTTGTTGCAACATCACGCGACGATAGTGGGGGGCAGCTGTTGTTTTGATGTCAAATGATACCCTACGCGACAGCTCATAAAGCTGTGTCAACACCCATTCATGTTCTTCGGGTGTCAATTCGTCATCGGTTTGTCCACGCCCTGTTGGCACCAAAAAAAATACACTCCACAAGGCAATATCCAGATCGATCATTTTTTGAACCAAATTGGGAAAGTCTTCTAAGTTGTAACGGGTCATTGTGGTATTTATTTGCACAGGAAGCCCCACCTCATGCGCATAATTGATTGCATCTACGGTCCACTGAAACGACCCCGATACTTGCCGGAAATGATCGTGCAAAGCTGGAGAAGAACCATCTAAACTCACAGCCAATCGCGACAGTCCGCTGTCTTTTAGGCGTGCAACAACGTCTTGCGTCATCAAAGGCGTGCCACTGGGTGTCATGGCCACACGCAATCCACGCGCACAGGCATATTCGATCAGATCATAAACATCGGGTCGTTTGATGGGATCTCCTCCCGTAAATACCAGCAAAGGCGACCCAAATTCGCAGATCTGATCAATTAAGTCTCGGCCTTCATTGAAGCTGAGTTCCAACGGATTACGATAGGATTGTGCCGATGCACGACAGTGAACACAAGCCAAATCACATGCCTGGGTCAATTCCCAAATCACAATAAATGGCGCTTGGTCAAAATCTATTTTTGAAAAATCGGGTTTGCTTTTCTCGCGGGTAATCATTGTTATTCCTTTCTGATGCTAACCAACCATGGTTCTCAATACCACCACAACCCATCCAGAAAACCACAGGGTATAAAGTGCTTCAATGCCTCCAATAACCTGCAATTTGGGCAACGTATTGGATAACGATACCACGCCCCACACCGCCCGTATAAAAATGGGTGCAAAGGCGATTGCCAAAAACAACCCAATTTCTGAGGTCTGCATAAATACCAGTAGATTTAATCCCAAAACCATGTGATACAGCAACAAACCATTGCCCAGTCGCAAACGGTCCATCCACTTGATTCCAGTTTTTACTTGTACTGCTTGAATCCGCATTTTTACATAAAACACACTGCTAAAAAAGAATAGGGCAAAAAGACCCCAAAAACCGATTGCAAGGGATGTTACGTCAGCTCTTGTGACCACAAGAGCAATAGGCCCTGTTACGGTAAGCCCCACAATGGCCAACATCTCACCCGACAATGTGCGATCGACACGCTTGCGAGAAAACCGACTGCGTGCCAATTGCCAAGCCATCAAAAAAACAATGGGTATACCGAACCAGAGCAAAGAGATCGATCCGTATGTCACTAAGGACGAACTCCCCGCCAAAAATAAACCGCCATAGACGATCAACCACAAACCGTCTCCAGTATGTGAACGGCCTCTCAACATTAAGGCCATCACATGCTGGGCCAGGAACCCACCCGTTACTGTGAGCACCAACACAATCGCAGGTGCCCAATCGGCTCTTGCTCCAACTAACACGACTATCATGGGTATGTAGAGCATGAACCAAGCACCGTGTTCGTGGGGGATCGGTGGGGATTTTATTTCCCAATGCCCTTTTTCGATAATCGAGAGATCCATTTCAATTTCTTTCTTACTTATCAAGCAAAACTGCCATTTTGGAATACTTACTCCCTACGCTTTTCGCAATCTTTGTACCAGCAGATATGTTTTGAGTGTAATTATTTGTTTAATATAGTTTTACTGTTTTAAATTCGCCGTCTTATGATATGAAAACCCGACCTGTCATGTGATTTGGTTGTCTCAATTGAGACAGGTGTGTCTTTGTATGCATAAAAAAAACCTCCCGCAAAAAATGCGAGAGGTCGGAGGCAAAAAAGAAGACGTGTGTTATCCAAATGATGATGTTTTAATGTCATATTTTGCCAACAGACGATGCAGCGTGCGGCGATCTATGCCACTTTGCCTGGCGCCTTCAGAGATATTCCCTCTATATGTTTTTAAAAGTCCTTCGATATAGGTACGCTCAAAATCTTCGACGACTTGGTCCTTGGCCTCTTTAAAGGGCAAATCGGATCGTACCATAGCAGGTGCTGCCTTCTGTGTGTGTGTGATTGCATCTGGCAAATCTTCGGCTTGGATTTCCTTTGAAGATGCCAATGCCACAGCTCTTTCCATGGCATGCATGAGCTCGCGGATATTTCCCGGCCAAGTATGTAAGTTGAGCAATGTCATTGCTTCGGGTGATATCCCCTGGACCTCTTTGCCTGTTGCGGTTGCATAGTTGGCCAAAAAATGATTGGCCAAAAGGGGTATATCTCCTTCGCGTTCTCGCAATGCAGGCAACCGAATAACAAAGGTATTGATCCGATAAAAAAGATCTTCCCTAAATGCCTTTTCTTTTACACGCGCTTCTAGGTCTTGGTTGGTTGCAGAGACCAAACGAATGTCAATATCCGTTTCTTTGTTGCTGCCCAGACGTCGAATTTTTCGGTCTTCTAAAACGCGCAAAAATTTCACCTGCAAGTTCATCGGTAATTCACCAATTTCGTCCAAAAAGAAAGTGCCGTGCGAGGCATGTTCCATCAACCCGATTCTATTCCCAGATGCGCCAGTAAATGCGCCTTTTTCGTGGCCAAACAACTCGCTTTCTACCAGATGCTCAGGTAACCCGCCACAGTTAAGGGGGACAAAGGCCCGATTTTTTCGGCCACTGTTTGCGTGAATACTTTTGGCGATCAGTTCCTTGCCGGTGCCACTTTCTCCAGTGATTAATACATTGGCTTGTGTGTCGGCAATCTTTCGTACAAGATCAAAAACTCGGTTCATGGCCGGGCTGCTTCCAATGATGTTCTCAAAGCGACCCCGTTCCTCTAATTGCTGTTTTAGCATATCATTTTCAACTTCGAGCCGTCGCAGTTTTAGTGCGCGTTCGACCACAATGCGAAATTCGTCGGGTTTGAAGGGTTTTTGAATAAAATCAAATGCGCCTTCCTTCATCGCCGTAACCGCATCTTCGACTGTTCCAAATCCTGTAAACACAATGACAACGGCATCAAGGGACCGTTCTTTAATGTTTCTAAGAACCTCCATACCATCCATACCAGGCATCTTCAAATCGGTAATGACCAGATCGGGGTTTTCATCTTCAAATCGTTTGATCCCATCGGCTCCTCGGTCGGCAACCGAAACGATGTTTCCCATTCGCTCCAAAAGCTTCTTACAACTGCTGAGCATATCCACTTCGTCATCAATTACCAATATCTTCGCCTGATTCATGCTCGATCCTTTCCGTCTGCTGGAAGATACATCCGAAATTCAGCGCCTTTGCCCAATTGGCTCTGTACGTCTATTCGGCCACCGTGCTCTTGAACAATGCCATACCCAATCGAAAGCCCTAACCCCGTACCCTTTCCAACCTCTTTGGTTGTAAAAAAGGGATCAAATAACCGGCCCAAATCTGCTTCTCGTATGCCCTCTCCTGTGTCCTTTACCGTAATTTTGATCCAACGCGTTCCACTTGCGTCTGTCTCACTTCCAGTCGTGATGTGAAGTTCTCCACCCTCGGGCATGGCATCCATTGCGTTGTTAAACAGGTTTAACAACACTTGCTCGATACGCGTGGTGTCAAAAAGGACCTCTGGTATATTTTCTGCAAACTCAGGGCAATAAACAATTCCGTTGTTGCGCAAAACACTTTCAACCAACCGAATCGCGTTTTGAATGGTTTGATTAATGTTTGAAGGTTGGGCTGAAAATGGCGTTTGCCGGGAAAAAGCCAACAAACCTGACGTGATCTGAGCGATTCGATCGGACTGTCTTTGGATCACTTCAATATCGTCGATGGCACCTTCTGAAAATCCCTGGTCGCGTGCTTCTTCTACCAAGTTGGCAATGCGCATGACAATAATGCCTGTGGGATTATTCACTTCGTGTGCAATTCCGCCTACTAATTCACCTAAAGCCGCCAGTTTTGAAGACTGAATCAACTGTTCTTCCAAACGTTTACGATCGCTGATATCGCGAACAATGCCTGTGAACTTTTGGTGACCGCCAAAGTAAAATTCGCTGATTGCCAGATCCATTGGAAAGATGGTGCTATCTTTTCGTTTGCCTTCTACTTCGCGACCAAACCCGATGATTTTGGCATGCCCGGTGTGTAAATAATTGCCGAGATATCCGTCGTGTTCACTCTGATAGGGTTCGGGCATTAACATTTTTATATTTTGCCCAATGACTTCATCGGGTGTGTACCCAAAGATTTTTTCGGCGGCAGGGTTAAACAATTCGACAGTTCCCTCCGCGTCTATGGTAATAATCCCATCGACGGTCGTATCTACAATGGCTTGCATCCTAACTTCGGCTTCACTGCGCTCTTCTA
>JBLHJX010000271.1:0-7444 GCA_047619225.1 Candidatus Latescibacterota bacterium | reverse complement strand
AGTAAAAATAATGAATGCGCCATCGACAGTGTGGTTACCCAAGGCATTTTTGGTTGTTCTTCTGTTTGGTTTGGTCACCTGTGGCAGCAAAACTCAGGATTCAGGATTGGGCAATGTGGAACAAGGTTCCGTCATTATCCCGGTAGAAACAATACCTGGCGTGACCCGGGCGAAGTTCCAAACTCGAACCCTTGTAGGTGATTTGGAAATACCTTGGGACATTGCAATAGATACATTGGGACGGTTGTGGTTCACGGAAAGAAACGGGAGGGTTTCGGTTGCAGACACGTCTTCGGGGCAAACACAAGTTGTGGGTGTGATACCTGGCGTATTAGAGCGGGGTGAGAGTGGTCTCATGGGGATGGCATTTCATCCTGATTTCCCCGCCAGTTCGTGGGTCTACTTTGCACACTCCTATGACGGTGGTGGCGGTTCTGTGAAAAACCGATTGATTCGCATGACTTTTGATGGATTCCAATTGCACACCCCAGAAATTTTGCTGAATAACATACCGGGCAACTTTAACCACAATGGATCTCGACTTGTTGTTGGGGCAGACCGTCTCCTTTACATGTCTACGGGCGATGCCGAAGGTCCAAGTCTGGCGATTGATCTGGCTTCTTTGGCGGGAAAAATTTTGCGTTTAGACTTAAATGGTCGTGCGGCACCCAACAACCCCTTTGCGACAGAAGTGTATTCGTTTGGTCACCGGAACCCACAGGGGTTGGTGTTCTCCCCAGGTACGGATATCCTGTATGCAACTGAACACGGTCCCAGCGCAAATGACGAAGTGAACCGCATACTGGTTGGGAGGAATCATGGTTGGCCCGAACAGCAGGGATATTGCTTTGATGAAGATGTGCCGGGTATTCCCGAAGCCCAGTTCTGTAGAGAGAATAACGTAAACGAGCCCGTTGCTATTTGGACACCTACAGTCGCTCCTTCTGGAGCAGATTTTTATACGTCGGCCGTTATTCCAGGGTGGGCGGGCAGTCTGTTGTTTTCTACGCTCAAAGGTGAAGCTTTATATCGCATGACGCTGGGCACAGAAGGCGGCCAAGCTATTGGGCAGGAAATCCTTTTCAAAGGTGAGTTTGGACGTTTACGAGATGTTGCGGTGGGTGGTCATGGAGAGATTTATTTGGCAACAAGCAATCGCGATGGGCGAGGTGACATCTTGGGAGCTGATAGAATTGTTCAGATAACCTATATCCCTTAGCTTTGATGCGGTTTTCCGTGTTATACCAAGACCCCCCCCTGTAAAAGAGTATTTTACAGGGGGGGGTGTGTCGTTGGTAGGGATTAGCTGCCAGATCTGAGGAGCGCGTTGATATCTGCTTCAAATACAGATTGCGCACGGTATCCCACGTATTTTCTGACAATATTCCCATTCTGGTCGATAACGAAAGTTGTTGGGATGGATTGTATGTTGCCAAAAGCTTGGACTGTCTCGATATTCCCCATAAGCAGAGGGTATTGGATATTTAATTCCTTTGCAAAGGCTTTCACTGGGTTTGGACCCTGTTGGTCAAGTGTAATGCCCAAGATGACCAAGTCTGGGAATTGTGCCGTTAGGGCGTTGAAATGAGGGATTTCAGCCCGACATGGTGGGCACCAGGTGGCCCAAAAGTCAACTATGCGAATTTTTCCAGCAGATTCGGCCAAGGTTACTTTGTTCCCGTCCAAATCCAATAGTTCAAAGTTTGGTGCTTTTTGTCCAGCGTTTACGGCTGTATCTGCGTTGCTGACAGCATCACTCTCCCAGAATAGCCCAAATGCAAGCGCAACAAATCCTACGGCAAACCCCAACCACAAATGTTTTCTCATTCCTGCCTCCATAACGGTCCGGCGTCAATTATAATACGTTTCATATCCAATGAATTCATGTGTTGAACGTTTTCTTTGTATATGGCAAACAAAGGCAAACTTTATGCCAAGCAATTGAGATTTTTTTGTGTTTTGGAATAACACTTTGTTTTTATGTAGTATAGTGTTCAGGTGAGGAATGTAAAGTATATACCTAAATTCATCATATGTCTCATACTCACAATACAATCATTCCAAAAAGGTGAGTTGAACAGATCTCTAACAATACTTAGGGCGAAAACCTCATGGTAAAAGAACAATATATCTCGCACAATGTGGTTAAGGTCACCGATAAAATGGACAAGATCGAAGATCGGTTGGCCATAGAGGAACCTTTGGAACTGCGATTAGCCGGTGAGACGGTTGCGATCACTATGAGAACCCCAGGTGATGATCACCTGCTGGCAAAAGGTTTTTTCTTCTGCGAAGGATTCATAAAAAAAGCGACCGAGGTAGGAAAGGTTTTTCACTGTGGCAGGTTAGGCACGCCAGAATATGGCAATGTGATTGATGTCATGCCCGCACCAGGCGTGCTGTTGAACTTTGACGGAGCAAATCTGATGAAAAGGGGAACCCTTATCAGTTCAGCTTGCGGTGTGTGTGGCCGGACGCAAATAGACGATCTGGTTGCTCGGTGCGAACCATTTGAGAATTTTACTGAGATGCAAAATGCGGGTGTTGCAAACTGTCTTCAAGCCCTGTCAAAGAACCAACCCCTTTTTGATCTGACAGGCGGCGTTCATGCAGCTGCCGTTTTTACCCAAAATGGCGACCTAGTGGCTTGCTTTGAAGATGTGGGTCGGCATAATGCGACCGACAAAGTTATTGGCAAATTATTTGAGTCTGACCTGATTGGAACGGCGTTGATTCTTGTTGTGAGTGGACGTCTGAGTTTTGAAATTGTCCAAAAAGCAACCATGGCCCGAATTGCGGTGGTGATAGGGATTTCGGCACCAACATCATTGGCTGTCGAGCTTGCCCAAGCACTCAAACTCACTTTGATTGGTTTTGCGCGCGGGGATCGGTGGACGTTGTATACTGGAGAAATCTAGAAATACGCGCCCCTTGGAACAGTTCTTGCAAATGGCTTCTTTACGCCATTGGGAACGCATTGTAGCGACCCAAAACAGTGATTTACCCAGACGGAGTCGCCATATCGCAGAGAAAGAGGCACGAAAAATGAATGACAAAGGTATTTTGCTGGAGACCGGAACAAATGAGGTGGAAATTCTTGAGTTGTTGGTCGGTGGCCAAAGTTACGGTGTGAATGTTTTAAAAGTAAAACAGATTATCAGCTATGAACCAAAGAGTCTCACCCAGATTTATGGGTTGCACGCGGCCGTTAAGGGCATATTCTTGTTTCGGAATAAGTCTGTGCCAATGATAAATCTAAGCACTTATTTTGGGCACGTTGATGGAAATTTTGATGAAAAATTGGATGATCGGGTTGTGGTTATCTGTGAATTTAATCAGTCTTCATATGGTTTTTTGGTGGATGGGCTGACCAAAATCTATAGAATCTCTTGGGACCAGATACAATCACCGCCTTATTTGGTACAAAACATCGAAGCGATGGTTACAGGAGTGGTGCCCATCGAGAATCGTGAAATAATGATTATGGACTTGGAAAGCATTGTTGGAGAGGTCGTTGGCGAGAAGAAATTTGAAGCTGACGTTTCAAATTTGGATTCAGGGCTTCCATGCGAATCCATGCGCTTGATTATCGCAGATGATTCTGCTTTGGTGCGGCAGCAAATATCACAACGGCTGGAGAAAGCAGGTTTTACCGGTGTGTGTGTATGTGCAAATGGGCAAGAGGCCTACGACCAAATAGTTTTGGCCAGCACCCGCACACCCAATGAAACCTTTGATGTCTTGATCACCGACATAGAAATGCCAGTCTTGGATGGGCTCACCCTTTGCAAGAAGGTGAAGTCAGAATATCCAAACATTAAAGTGTTGATCCTGTCTTCTTTGATTACCGATCAGATGATCATCAAGTGCGAGGCTGTTGGTGCAGACGCACACCTTTCAAAGGCCGAACTCAAAACACTGATACCACAAATAGAAACCCTTTTCTCATTGGTTGCTGCGTAGGTATGGGTTTGGTAGAATAAGGGGTTAGCGAACAAGGATCTGGGGCTTTTTGAGCTTTAGATCCTTGTTTTTATATATGAACATATTTTCAATTTTATACCTTTGGGAACTTCAAAGAAAAAGCGACAGTCTAAATCTCATAACCCAACCTGCAACAACTAAGATAAAGATCTTGTCATGATTGTTAAAATCAAAAACCTCACCAAAATTTATCCCAAAAGTCCAAGGGCTTCGCTGAAAGATGTGAGTTTTGATATTCCCCACGGTACGTTTGGATTGCTGGGTCCCAATGGTGCAGGAAAAACCACATTGATCAAAATTCTTTCGACGCAAATGGAGCCATCTTCTGGGCAAGTGACCATGGATGATTTCGATTTAAAGCATGACAGAACAGAGGTTCGAAAATGTTTGGGGTATTTGCCTCAGCATTTTGGAACCTATCCCAAATTAACTGCCCACGAATTTTTAGACTACATGGCTTTGTTGGCAGGGCTACATAACCCAAAGACACGTTCAGAACGTGTTGAAAAAGCCTTAAATGATGTGGGTTTGATGGATGCCCGAAACCGTGAATCCGGAACATTCTCGGGCGGCATGATGCGGCGTCTGGGTATCGCTCAGGCCATTCTGCCCGATCCCAAATTTTTGATTGTAGATGAACCGACTGTTGGTTTAGACCCTGAAGAGCGCATCCGATTTAGGGGCATTTTGGCCCGTCTCGGGAGAGATAGGGCAATACTCATTTCTACCCATATCGTGGGTGATATCTCAAGCATTTGCGAAGATGTTGCCGTCTTGCGTTTGGGCGAGCTTCTCTTTCGGGGGTCGCCAGCAGATTTGATCCAAAAGGCCCACGGAAAAACGTGGGATGTGGTGGTTGATGATTCGCAGTTTGAAAATCTGGCAAAGACATTTAGAGTGGTTACTGTTAATATCGAAGGAGGGCTCATGAGACTGCGCATGGTAGGGGATGCCCCCCCCCCCTCAAACGCAACTTCTGTTTCCCCAAGCCTTGAAGATGCCTATGTCTATTTCATGGATGAAGATGAAATGGAACAGTCCCCAAAAAAGATCCCAGTTGAGGTAGCAATCCAATGAGTGCCTTTTGGAATATTTGGGGTGTCGCGCGTTATGAGCGTATGATGTTATTGCGTACAACCAAGTTTCGCATTTTGGGTGGGATAGGTTTGGGTATTCCTGTCTTGATCGGCATCGTCTTGGCCGTAGTCGAAGCCCGAGGTGTTGAGCTTCCCTATGTGGGCTTGGGCACTTTTATGCCTTTCTACATTTATAGTTTTCTGCAAACTGTGGTCATTGGTTTTATTGTGGGCGATTTTCGAGCCGCAGATGAACGCGCGCATATCGATGAGGTTATTGCTGCACGGCCCATATCAACAGCAGAATTGGTTACTGGAAAATATTTGGGAGTTGTTGGTGCACTTGTCACACTGAGTATTGGGGTGATGATTCTTACATTGGCAATTCAGGCAGCCAAAGTGAGTATTACCGGCGAATCGTTATCCCTTAAACCATATCTCAGTTACCTATTCCTGATGAACCTACCGGCACTCATCTACATGTCTGCGCTTACATTTTTCTTGGGTGCTGTGTTTCGGCGGCAAACGGCAGTTGCGTTGTTGGTCATCGCTTATGCGCTTGGTGTACTCTTCTTTTTGGGCCAGAGGTATGGCGGGGTGTATGACTTTGGAGCCTTTTATGCGCCGCTGTATTATTCAGACCTGTTGGGTCTTGGCAACATAGATCGGGTCCTGACATTGCGAGGTTTCTATCTGTTGCTTGCTGTTGGTTTGTTTGGTCTTACCATAGATCGTTACCCACGTTTGCCCCAATCGGCAAACTGGCGATGGTTTGGCCGAGGTTTGGTCGTTGTTGGTTTTATGGGTGCCAGCCTAACCTATTGGCGGCTTGAAACCCATGAAGTGGCGCAACGGGCTTACCGAGAAGATCTCCTGCTTCTGCAACAAAAGCATGCAGACAACCCCATTGTGTCTATCACTCAGTATGATTTGGATATCACCTTGAACGAAGAATTTCCGCTGACGGTTCAGGGGAATATACGTTTGGTTAATCCTAATTCAGAATCCATAGACCCTTTGATCTTATCCTTGAACCCTGGCTTTAAAATAACGGTCCTACAGTTAAATAACGAAGATGTTGCGTGGACCCACACTGGCACGGTTCTCAAAATACAACCCGACGTACCGATGGCCCCTGGCCAAGAAGGGGTGCTCCACATCTCTTACTCGGGCGATGTAGATGTAAATGGTTTTGACCTTCAACGTGAGTTAGGTGAACCTCGGTTAAAAAAACGCGATGGACCAATCAACAAAGGTTCTATGACAGCTTGGATAACGGATGAGTCCGTTTTTTTGCCAGCACGCAGTCGATGGTATCCCGTGGCAGGGGTAGATTACGGGCATGAAAATGGACGTCCCCAATCCTTTGCGACAACACAATTGAAAGTGCACTTTTCAAAAGGTTTAGAAGTTATTACCCAAGGGCAACCGGTCAGTTCGGACACGGTTGGACTAAGCGTTACACAAAACTGGGTCTCAGAAAAACCCATACCACAACTGTCACTGAATGCAGGCTTGTACATAAAAGTTGAGATGAGAGTTCACGATATCGACTGTGCTTTTTATGTGCATCCAGCACATCGAAAACAAGTCGTTTTTTTTGAAGATGCCAAAGAAGAGGTTGTTGAAGCACTTGAACAGATCATCGATGCGATGGAGCAAGAATCGGGTTTGTTTTATCCCTATGAGCGACTTTCGGTTGTTGAAGTACCTTTCCAAGTCCAGTGGTATTTCGAAGGGTGGGAAGAAACAGGTGGCTTAACTTTTCCTGGGGTGCTCATGGTAGAAGAAGATACGCTGCTTAGGTTGCGGTTTAAACGGGATTTTGCACAGCAACAAAAACGCAGTCGAGGAAATCGTGAACCCAAGCAAATCAAAAGGGATTTATTCATCAGAGCAGTTATGGGTACGTTTTTTAATTCTGGCGGGACTCGGAGTTCTGCCCAACATGGTGTCTTTCGCAGCCCAGTAGTGCAATTGTGGTCGTTTAATAAGTCTTTTTCAGGAGAGCATTATGCCCTGATGAAACAGGGCATGCCCATGTACTTGCAGCAAGATTTGGGTAGCAATTTGCAGACTGCGCTCTTCTCAGGTAGTGGGCGCGGTGGGCGCGGACGAGGTGGTTTTCAGCGCCCAACGACAACAGGCAGTAGCGTGGGGTGGGACACACTGGTAGCCAAAATGCAACAGCGTTCATTTGCCGAATTGGATCCAAAAGACGAAGCTAAGTTGTACCGCCAAGTGATTGAAGCAAAAGGCCCTGCTATGTTCAAAATGCTAAAGGCCTATTTGGGTGAGAGCGAATTTTTGGGTTTGGTCGAAGATGTTGAAAAAGAGTATAACTATAAAAATATTGATTTTGCTTCTTTCGAACGGGCGGCAGT
>JBLHJX010000270.1:0-7497 GCA_047619225.1 Candidatus Latescibacterota bacterium | reverse complement strand
GCTTGGCGTGCGGTATTCATTGCCGCATAAAAGGCGGGTTTGTTTGCCCATGGAATGGATCGGTCTGTGCGCCCACTGCGCATGATGAGAAAAGGCAAATCGGCTGTGGTTCTCTGCGCGGTTAAGATGCCGTTCATGTGTTCTAAAAATGGTTCCCCTTTATGCGTTACAACTGTGTCATCAAGTGGACCACAAAAGCAATTGAGTCGTGACAAGTTGCCTTCGGGTGTATATGCAATGGCGGGTACGTTCACGTCGACGTGTGCAAAAATTTCGGGGTGGTGAAAACCAAGGGATACACTGCCGGACCCACCCATTGATCCACCTGTTAGATAATATTGATTGGGATCCACACCCAAGTAATCTTGGGCCCACTGGACAATGCCCAACATTTGTTCTTCGGTATAATTGGGCACCACTTTGTTTTCGTAATCGAGGGTTTCATAAATACGTTCGGGATAGCCGTAGTACCAGGTGCTGATTGCGGGACAATGGTCGCGTTTGTCATGTGATTCGGTTAGGGGGCGCCCTCCCGTCCACTGTCGGTCACAGGGTGTTACCCGAATGGCCTCTTCGGTCATTTCGATGTGAAATTTAAATGCAAGGCCTTCGCGCCATCCTTGTTTTGTGTTACCGAAGAATTGATAATTTACGTGCTTCGGTTTTTCACCTCCTGCAGTATATCCACCGCCTCGACCATGGAGCGAAAAAATCAAGGCTTTGCCTTTTCCGGCGTTTTGTACCAAAGCGGCTTCTGTGCCAATATATACGGGTGCGATGGGTGCAACCAGTGCGGCGATGGGTTCTTGAAGCGTGTTTGCATTTGGGGTCAACACAAGGTGCTCCTGGCCGTCAGGTCCTGTGGTTGTTACGGCATAATAGGATGCGCCTTGGGTTTTTTCCGTTGCGGTGTGTACAAATAACCCACCCTGTGGATCAAGTGGGGGGGATCCTTCGGCAATGACAAATCCTGCGGGAATGCCCGGTGGTTCATCTTTAAAAAAGGAGGCTGGGTTTTGCCACCAGTCTTGGGCACTGTGTGGTTCAATATGGTGACCGATTCGCGTTGCTGAGGTTATGTTTTTGGATGTTATTGGGCGATTGCTGGTGTAGACATTCAAAGTTGTTCCATCCGTCAGGTCGCTTTCTACCCAGGTGAGGAATACTTGTCCATTGTGATATTCACCTGTTAAATCTGTTATCATAGATGCCTCCCCTTTTCCAAAGACAGAAACCAACGCTGCGATCAATAGAAATTTTATTGGATACATAAACCACCTAAAGACGTGAGCTCGTCGTCGATGAACTGAACAAGCTCCTGGAGCAGTTCTGGCGTGATTGAGAATGAGAGACCGGCCGTGGCAAAGAGGTTGGGTAACGGGACCGTATTTCCCAAGGCCATTGCACGGCGTAACCCTTCTTTATATTCGGTTTTTTAAATTTTTGAACCACGCCGGATGAACTGCGCGAGTTTTGCAAAGAGATCTTCGTGGATGAAGCGCGTATTCACATTGTCGTAGACGCGAATGGGACGGTATTTTCCGGTGTGGACGTAGTGCATCTGCGCGTCGAATGTGGGTGCTGGACGCCATGTCCATTGGCCACATTCGGGGTCCATAATGATGCCGATGCAGGGGGAGTCGCCCAGTGAGCGATATTCTATGATGGGGCGTCTCTTGGCATTGTGTTCGAGGAGTTGTTCGACCAGGTATTTACCGATCTCACCTTGGGGATATATTTTTTCGATCAGCTCGGCGTAAGAGACACTCATGGTTCGGTAGGTGGTTCTGGGGATCTGCCACATCTCAATATTCGATTTCATCACGACATTGGCAGCGTGAATATCGTTTGAGAGATTGTATTCTCCGCCGCCGTTGGGCCAGGTATTCCCGCCGATCCAGAGCACGCGAACATTGCGATCTTGGATTTTGGGCTCGAGTAGGATTGCAGAGGCCATGTCTGTGAGGGGGCCGTAGAAGGCGACGTGAAGCGGTCTGTCGTCGTCTTTCATTGCTTCATCGATAATCAGACGGGCACCGGGCGAGTCGGCGGGTGTCGATTCATCTGGGATGGCGTGTGTCGCGCCGTCTTCGACCCGTATCTGATCTTCGAGGCCCATTAGGCGTAAGATCTTCACGGTTTCGTCGTGGCTTTCTTGCAGGCTGATGGGTGTTTTACGTGTTCCATAATGGGCAGGAATGATGCCGTGAAGATCGAATGACGGTGTCAACACAGCGTGTACGATTGCATATTGGTCGTCAGCTTCGTTCTTGGCGTCTGTGTTGACGATGACACGTTGTTTGGCATCGGTGGGAAAAGCCACGTCAAAAACTGTAAAATCACTCATTGGGTAAACTCCTGTCGGTTGAACAATTTACAAAAATCGATTACGTAGGTAGAGGATTAATTGTTTACAAAAAATGACTGCATTTGACTTTCCCACCCTTTGAGACGTTTCGGTTTCCTCTGTTAAAAACAGTGACTGTGTGATTTTTTTCAAGCAAACGATTTACAATTGCCCGGCTGATGACGCCGGTTCCTCCCAACACAAGTACATTCATGTTTGTTTTTCCTTTTTTTGTTAACGGATCGGGTTGCTACTGCTACCTTTGCCGAACCTGGAATCGTTCGATCAATGGTTGGCCGAACTCGAAGTCATAGTAGGTTTTGGTCATCAGAGACAGACTCGATTTTCTGTAACCGAGGTAGGCGTTGAGGAAAGTACGGCCCGTTTCGGATTGTGTCTTGATGCTGCGGAGGAGATCCTGGAGTGTCATCTTGCCGTCTTCATATTGCTCGATGCTTGCCTCAGTCAGCGATTCTGACGTTTCCAAATGCTCTTCCATTGTGAGTGTGCGGCGTTGGTATTCCTGAAGGTCTTCAATTGCGTTGTAAATGTCGGTCTCTACTTTTTCCCTGAACTCCTCGATTGCGAGTTCAGACCTGCGCAAGCTGATTTTGCCTGCCTCGATCAATGTTTTCCGCCGACCCCAATCCCATATGGGTATATAAGCTTCAACCGAGACAGAGTAGCTGTTGTCATATTTAGACCACAGGTTGTTGAAGACTTCATCTGAACCTCCCCCGAAAAAGTGGACATGCACATTCAGATAATCTTCCATCTCGGTTGTCATAGGGTCTCACTTTCGTTTTGACTTTAAAAAGATCGTGTGATCCTTGATTAGAGTTCCAAATGATCTCTAAAGTGTTCTATGCGATGGTAGGTCAGGTAATTGGCGTTGTGAAAGTTATAGGCATTATTGATTGCGGTTCGAGATAAGAAGAGGATGTCCTCACCCTCAAAGATCCAATCGATGTATTGGAAGCCCACTTTTTTGAGATCTTCTTTCCAACCATTATCCTGAAAATTGAGGATATCACGTACCATCTCCCAATTATCTAAATCTTTTGATCGAGTTAGGGTCAGACAATTTCGCTGTTTAAGCTCGGCCTTTTGTGTGACGCGATTGACCAAGGCATAATAATATCCGCTTACCGAATCATAGTTGATTGTGAACTTGGAAAAGTTGCCATGAAACCGAATGAGCCGATTAAATGTCGGTGCTTTTTCGGGATGATCGTGGTCTATACCGAGAACGATGGCGCGTCCGTAGTTTGGATCACAGTGTTCTATCTGGTAGCGCAGAACATTCACGAGGGTATCTTCGGGCGTGATCACAATATTGCCTTCCAGATATCCTCTTGCCTCACCCTTGCAGACACCGTCCCAGTCGTTTGAGTAACGAAGAAATTCAGAGATGACCCAGTTTTCACGTACCATCAAATCGTCATCCACAGCAATCGAGGCAAATCCAGAATCGTGATAACTCGGTAGAGACCAGGAGCCGTATTCAAATGCAGTCCATAAACGCCCCTTGAACTCAACGACCGGCATCGGGGCTTTGTGAGGCCCGCCAACATCTCTGTTGCCGCCTTTGCACATTAAGGTCGGTGCGCTCCAGGTACGACCTTCATCTGTTGACTTGAAAATGTTCAGGTCACCGTATTCCCCATCCATTCCGAAGGCGTATAAAACACCGTGGTGGAAAAATAGCTTGGTCCAAAATGAAGGGAAGATTTGAGATTGGAAGGACCAGGTTGTTCCGTTGTCTTTGGATATGAATACATGGGTTAGGTTCTGTGCCGCTTTGCCCCAATAGATATCGTGAGATGCCAGCAGAAATCCGTTGGGCAACTGGAGCAGTGATGGGCTGGCGGGGGAGCGTCCGGAGGGCATGAAGGTGTAATCATCGGGGTGAATGTAGTTTACCACTGTGCCGGGAACATACCCTGTGCGGAACAGGCGCGTTGGACTCTTTGCCGATTCGTTGCCCGCTTTGCCATATTGGATCAGTTCAATCATATAGTCCAGACCGTTTTGTAAACCGGTCATGGTGAAGGAACCAGATTCGTTGGGGCACACTTCCTTGGTAATGATCTGCGCGTTTAAATCATAGATACTGGCGACGATTTCGCCGGATTCTTGAATGTCGCATTCATAGTCGAAGGTGATCTGTTGATCAACAGGTGCCATGCGTAAGATTTTCAGTTTGCCATGTGCACGGCAATTTTCTTTTTGGGTTGGATTTTTAAACACTGTTGGGTCCTTGTCGTTCGATCACGTTTCCCCGACGTTTCAGGGCCACGCCGATCAGGAGAATGGTGGCCGAAACACCCGCAGACAGCAGGTGGCCGGAAAGCGGATTTGGAACCAAAACGAGCACGCCGAGAAAGGACCCCAGAATGAGAGAGGCGTTGCCCATGACGACCAGCTGCCTGCCGTTGAGATTCGCGTCGTAGAAGGAATAGGCCGACGGCAACAGGCTGGCGAGAAAGAGCCCGCAGATGGCGCAGGGTAAATAAGGGTAAATTTCTGTGTTGGCGAAATACATAATTTTACCACGGCCATTCTTGTCCTTTGTGATCTTTCATAACCAGTTGGTCTTCAGCAGTCGGGTCAGCATAGTTTTCGAGGAAGTGTGCCAATGCAGGGATGGCTGCTTCTTTGGGTTCCTGGCCAGCGCGTGTTCCTTTGATACCACTGCCACCAATGTAAGACCGGATTCCGCCGGGGTGGTATAGGCGGAAGGTATATCCTTCGGGGCGTAGGTGATTGAACAAGATCTGAACGCCCATGTTTAAGGCGGCTTTGGACATGCTGTAGCCAAACCAAGCGGGACGGTGCGCACGTGTGATGCTGCCGGCTTCTGAAGAAACAAAACAAAGGCGTTTCATAGTACTTTGATCGGTGAGTGGAAGAAAGGCTTCGATTACGCGTAATGGACCTAAGCTGTTGATATCGTACACTCGATGGATTTCCTCATAGTCTTGAGGCTCACGAATGGTTCGGTCTCGGTGAATGGCATTGATACCAGCGTTGTTGATGATCAGATCTACACAGTCTGTTTGTTGACGCACAGCTTGGGCAGCATTTTGAGTAGAGGATTGAGATGAGATGTCTAATGGCACAATGGTAAGTTGATCTGGGTGTTGCGCAGATAGACCATTGAGCTCGGTCCAGTCGGGCATATACTGTCCGGCAAATACATGCCAATTTTGGGTGAGCAAGTTGATGGTGAGTGCCAGACCCAGTCCACGGTCGGCACCTGTTATGACTGCAATGCGAGACATGAGCGATACTCCTTAGATTATGTCCTTACGCCCAAACCTTCTCCCACTGGCGACTCTCTGCCGAGCGATAGATAGCAAAGGCTGTGCGTAGTTCGCCCAGGGAGTATTCTGGGCTGGCTTCCAACGGCGTGCCGTCTAACACCGTACCCACAAAATCGTTCAGCTCATAACCAAAGGCAGCCGCGCGCCCCTCATTCTTTTGCGCGCTAACCACCTTACCGCTGGGATTTTCACTGTCGAACAGAAGCACTCGTCCGCCGCCTCCCCTTTCGATGAGAATTTCGCCCTCTGTGCCGGTGACTCGGAACTCTTCCCCCGGCCCCATCACCGCACCCGCATGCAGGGCGTCGAACACGGCTACAACCCCCGAACGAAAGCGCAGAATGGCCCGGGTTAGAGACTCGCCGTCCATCTCTGCCTGCGGGCGGCCCGTTACGGCCACCACCTCGTCGATCTCCCCCAGCCACATGCGCAGGGGACGAATCCAGTGCGCACCGCCGTCCATTGTGATACCCCCCCCAGCCATCGCCATGTCATAGCGCCAGGGCCGGGGTCCACCATCGCTGGGTCTGGCCGGTCCGCCGAAAAAGGCACGGGCTGTGATAATTTCGCCAATCGCGCCAGCCTGAATCAATTCTCGAACTGCCTGCGCATCCGGCCAGTACTGGGCCTGCTCCGCCACCATAAAGACCGTGCCTGCTTTTTGCGCCGCAGCTTGAATCCGTTCCGCACTCGCCAGATTGTGGGCCATAGGTTTTTCCAGCACCACGTGTTTGCCCGCGGCAAAGGCCAGCACCGCGGCCTCTTCGTGTAAGGCGTGGGGCAACAGAATGTCAACCGCCTCAAAATCCCCGTGGGCCAGAGCCTCTTTTAGAGAAGTAAAAGGCGTAGCGCCCGTTTGCTTCGCCATTGCCTTGGCCCGTTCCCCGTCTGTATCGACAACAGTCGTTATGTGAATCCGAGGCGAATGGGCCTGAATACCCTTCCAATGGGCCTGTGCGATCCCACCACAACCCACCAACGCAATCTTTAGTTTGTGTGCATCTGTCATTGAAACACTCCATAGTTATATGTTTCGGTGTAATCGTGATACAAATGCGGTCGTCGTTGATATAAGTTGAGCCGTGTTTGGCAAAACCCTCGCAGCTTATAGAAATCGCGGATTTGTACTTCGGCGGATATGAAATCTTGATCGCCGTCATTCCAAGCCAGCATGTCGCCTTTTGCATTGATAATGCATGAGCCTTCGGATCGGTTTCGGGCCACAATCATACAGAGCTTTTGATCCATTGCACGCACGCGCATAATGGCTTTCCATTTGTCGGGATCAAATTCCCACTTGCCGTTGATATTGCTGTTGCCACGCAAGTCACCCATAATGGGGAGAATGAGGAAGTCGGCACCTTGGAGGCCAATCATGCGGGAGGATTCGGCGACGGAGCTGTCCATGCAAATGTTGAACCCGATGCGGCCGATGTCGGTTTCAAAGACGGGGAAGTCTGTGCCGGGGGTGATTTCGCAGAGCCATTCGCCGCCTTCGGCCAGGTGTACTTTACGATATGAACCCACAACGCCACCGTTGGGGTCAATGAGGATGGCGGCGTTGTAAACCGCGTCGTGTCTTTTTTCGTGTGCGCCGATGACGATATGGGTGTTGCCTGCTTGGGCAATTTTTCCAAAGTGTTCGGTTTCTGGGCCGGGAACAGAAATGGCACCGTCAATACGGCTGCCTTTGACACCCCACTGTAGGGCAATTTCGGGCAGTACAATGATATCGGGTTGTGATTCTTCGATGGTTTTTTTGCATAGGTCGCTGTAATACTGGATGTTTGCTTCGACAGATCCCAATTGATCGGGTCTGTCTTC
>JBLHJX010000269.1:0-7515 GCA_047619225.1 Candidatus Latescibacterota bacterium | reverse complement strand
TGATATTGGAAAAGCATCGAATAGCCCTGGGACAAATAAGACAGCCTTAGATGATCCCTTGTGTGTGGGTAATTATACAGATGATTGGGGCAGTGTTTGGCAACGTGCAGAGCCGGGTGTAATTGGTGAGGTGAAATACCCCGCCATATCTGACTGGTCTGCGCTGGCCCATTACAAACTGCCCTGGCGTCTCATACAAGATCGTTCGTTTGATGATGTGAATCGCAGGTGCGACGATTGTGATCTATTTGTGTTGTCAGCTGTGACTGCACGGCCTTTTGAGCGGCTTCAATTTTTGCGCGGCAGTGAAAATTTATTTATGGATATTGCGGATGATTCAAAAGAATTTCGCTCGCTTTTGAGAATGGTTCACGGTTTTTATTTGGAAGATATTCGAGGGTGGTGTCAAAGCCATGTGGATGGCATTTTTTTGATGGATGATTGGGGTGCCCAACAACAGCTGTTGATTTCGCCAGATACGTGGCGGGCCGTTTTTAAACCGCTTTATAGCGATTATTGTGACGTGATACACGCTGCCAATAAGTCTGTTTTTTTTCACACAGACGGTTTTACGTCGCCTATTTGGCAAGATTTGATTGAGGTGGGTGTCGATGCCATTAATGCTCAGCTTTTTACAATGGATATCGAATCTTTGGCAGAGCAGTTTAAAGGTCAAATCACCATTTGGGGTGAAATTGACCGTCAGCATCTGCTTCCTTTTGGAAGGCCTCAGGATGTGGCACAAGCTGTGCGGCGGGTACACGCGTCATTTGATGGGGATGGGGGTGTGATTGCGCAGTGCGAATGGGGGATTAATAATCCACCTGAAAATATCGCAGCCGTTTTTGAGACTTGGCTGACATCTTGAATTTTTGAGATTGAGGCCTCATTTTGGAGTCGTGTTATGATTTCTAAAGAGCGTGTGTTAACAGCTTTTGCCCGTGCCATTCCAGATCGGGTGCCCATCAACGCGATCTTTTTGCCCCATATTGTGTGGTGTTGGGTAACCCAGGTTTGGGGGATGTGATCAGCAGCACGGGCATGATCCGCACCATGGAGCAAACATTTTAGAGATCATGATGCCCAGTGGCGGTTATGCATTTGCACCCACACATCAGTTACAAGACAATTCACCAACAGAGAACGTGGTGGCGATGTATGAAACCGCGCACCGCTGTGGTGTTTATGGGTAGGTTGTTTTGGCTAACAGATTGATGGCGTGCACGTTTCTTTTTTGGGATCGAGTGAAAAATGTCGAATAGATATAAAATATTGTAATTATTCATATTAACTCTGTTATAAATAAACCCTGCTTGGGTGCAAGGCCAAGCAGGGTTTATTCGTTATCAATTTTGGTGATACAAATACTTGACAAAAATTCCAATACCTTATAGTTTTGTGCCAGTCGGGTTACCAGAACTTATAATTTTATGGAGTTATATTATGTCACAACAGTCCAAAAAACGTGTCTATTTTCGCTTTCAAGCATCTGATGCAAAAGAAGTGAATGTGTTGGGGAGTTTTAATGGTTGGGAACAACGTCCACTGAAAAAGCAGAAAGATGGTGAATGGTCTACTTGGACCAATCTCGAATCTGGGTCTTATGAATATCGCTTTTTGGTTGATGGCCAATGGCAAGATGTTCCGGATGCAGAGAAGGTATGCAATCCTTATGGCACAGAAAACAATCTGGTAACGGTGTAATACGTCATTCTGGTTTTGGGTTTAAAAAGAGCTGCGAAGGAAACTTCGCAGCTCTTTTTTTGTTTTGGTATGGTCATGTGACAGGTATATTGCGAGGTCATCAAAAATTAGAGGCCAAACAATCGGTTGATTGAGATGGTGTGTGGCGAAATTCAAAAACGTGGGCTTTTGGATCGGGCCTATATTGCGGGTATTGATGATGTTTTGGAAGCCGCACGGGACATTGACGCATCGGTGATGCGGTGTTGTTTGGCGGGGCAAAACACACCAGATCTTCAGGTCGATTTGGCAGTGAAGTATGACTGTCAGCGTTTGCAGTTTCGGAGGGCATTATCAGATGAAGCGATTCAAAAGGCTAAGGGGCTGGGGTTGATTTGCAATTTGTTTTGGTCTGACGAATCTGATGACGCCTTGGATTATGCCAAGCGAGGCATTGATGTGATTTTGACCAATCGTGCGAATTTGTTGGTGGAGACGTTTCGATAGTCACCACTATGAGGCTGTGAAGATACCCAAATAGATTGTGTTTTTATAGGTCACAATTTAGGCCAAATAACAAAAGGGTCTGCCGAGAAACTCGGCAGACCCTTTTTTGTTTCATCAGCTTATGATTGTTTTTCCTAAGCCTCGTCTTGATCCAAAACTTCGTAGAGATGCACTTTTTGTTCCATGCCTCGAATTTCTTGTTTGCCCAGGCTGCGAATGTTAAATGCGTCAGGGTTTTCAAGCCGTTGATAGGTAAATTCTGTGATGATGATTTTGGCGCCAAAATCTTTGGTGAGGCTTTCGCATCGAGCGGCAATGTTCACCGTGCTGCCAAATGCACAGGCGTCTAAACGGTCGGGCGTGCCAGCAACACCAATGGCCACAGACCCCGTGTTGATGCCTATACCCACACGAATGGTTGGGTACCCCGCACGTTCACGCCCTTCGTTGTATGCGACCATGATTTTGTTTTGAATGGCAATGGCCGAGCGCACCACATTGTCTGTAGATTGGCCCTCTTCGAGTTGAAACAAGGCCATAATGGCATCGCCAATATATTGGTATTCAAAGCCACCAAATTCTCGGATGCCGGGACCCATAACGGTGAAGAAAGAGTTTAGGAAGCGAAAACATTCGGTGCATGAGACGCTTTCAGAAAAAGCTGTAAAATCGCGAATATCACACGAGAGTACGCTGTAGGTCTCTTCGTGAGAGATGCCATCGGCAACATTAAAGCCTTCTTGGTGCATGGTTCGGGTGAGGGTGTGTGGCACGAACTTTTTGAAGAGGTCATGTTGTTCCATGATTTCGTGTGTACGCTCTTCTACGCGCCGTTCTAAGTCTGAATTGGCCTGTAATAGTTCTCGCTTCAAGTCTAAGAGTGCCAGTTGACTGCCCACACGAGCCAAAACTTCTTCAATTTGAAATGGTTTGCTTACATAATCGACACCCCCGACCTGAAACGCTTTGACTTTGTCGGTTACTTCATCTAATGCGCTGATAAAAATGATGGGTATATCTTTTGTTCGCGGGTTCTCTTTGAGCTTGGCACATACCTCGTATCCATTCATATCGGGCATGTTGATGTCGAGCAAAATGAGATCGGGTGGGTCGAGATCGGCGGCTTTGATTGCCAATGGGCCATTGGGCACAGGGCGTGTTTTATACCCCTGATCGTTGAGCAGGTTTGCCAATAGGCGCAAGTTGGCGGGTGTGTCATCTACTATGAGGATGTTGCCTTTTGTACGCGCTGTTTCTTCTTCAGGCATATATCCCCCTTTACGATTGTGTTAAGGCGATGAGTTCTTCTAATTGGAAGTTGTTTACCATATTGGCGAGTTCGTTTGCCACACGGGTATGGTCAGATTCAATTTGAGAAAGCAGGGTGAGCATTTCGTCGGTGTCTGCTCTGTTGGCTGCTTCGTTAAAGCTTAAGATCCATTCGGTTGGCAATCGGGTGATGGCTTCAGAAAGTACGGTTTCTGAGATTGTTTTTGTCGGGATCGATGGATCATCTTCATAAATAAATTCTATGCCCAAATGTTGGGTCAGTGCATCATAGATTTCTTGAGGTTTGAATGGTTTGCGCACAAAATCGTCACATCCGACAGATAGCACAATGGATCGTTCTTCTTCAAAAACACTGGCCGTTAAGGCTATGATAATAGTTTCTTTCTCTTTGTCAGCAGCCTTGATACGCTTGGTGGCTTCGTAACCGTCCATGACGGGCATGCGCATGTCCATCCAAATGAGATGGGGTTTCCATTCATTCCATACATCAATGCCTATTTTTCCATCTTCTGCTCCTCGCACTTCAAACCCTAAGGGGACGAGGAAACGTGTTAGAAGTTTTCGGTTTTCCTCGCGGTCTTCTACAATGAGAATGCGGTAGGTGGGTTGATTGGGTGCGAGGCCTACCACATTGCGCGTGGTTTGCTCAGTATCTTGAATGTCTTCTGCTGTGGCGCTTTTAAAGGCCACATTAAATGAGAATGTTGAACCGCGCCCAACATCACTGCGCACAGAAAATTCGCCTTGCATGAGGCGCACAAACTGCTGGCTGATGGAAAGCCCCAAACCCGTACCTTCTTGGCTTTGTTGACCGGTTGTCGTTTGGGCAAAGGCCTCAAAGAGTGCTTTTTGTTCTTCTAATGCAATTCCGGGTCCTGTGTCTTCAACCTCAAAGAACAAATGGGGTGTTGATGTGTCTTGTATTTTGGCGCGCAGTATGACGCCCCCTGTTTCGGTAAATTTGATGGCGTTGCTTAATAGATTGATGAGCACCTGGCGCAATTTGCCTTGGTCGAGTTGCACATATTGTGGCACTTCTTCTACAAATTCAAAGATGAGTTGTAACTTTTTGTCTTCCGCTCGCAGATGGAACATGCCTTCTAAATCGTTTAGGAGGCGATAGAGGTCAAACGCTTCTTCTGTTAAGAGGGTTTGCCCGGCTTCAATTTTAGAAATTTCGAGCACGTCATTAATGAGAGATAATAGGTGCTCGCCACTGCGACCGACCACACTGAGGTTGTCGCGGTGTTCACTGGAAAGGGATTTGTCGCGCACCATCAGTTGTGTGAAGCCCAAGATGGCGTTGAGCGGGGTGCGCAATTCGTGACTCATGTTGGCCAAAAAGGCGCTTTTGGCTCGGTTGGCTGTTTCGGCGGTATCTTTGGCCTGCATGAGTTCTTGGTTGGCTGTTTGTAGTTCTGTTGTGCGTTCTTCTACACGATTTTCTAAGGTTTGCTGTGCTTCTGCGAGGTTGTCGACCATTTGGTTAAATGAGAGTGCCAAATGGCCCACTTCGTCTGTCGATTGAACTTGTGCCCGTTGAGACAGGTCGCCAGCAGCAATTTGTTGTGCTGTTTGCACCATTTGGATGAGTGGATTTGTTATGACAGTACTTAAGAAGATCACACCACCAATACCAAAAATGAAGATAACGAGGCTAACAAGGGCGATTACTTCTCGACTTTGGCGTACCTGAATATTGACCGCATCAAGAGACAATCCCAATATTAAATGCCCAATTTGTTCAGATTGTTCTTCAATGATTTGAATGGGGGTTTGTGTGTTGTAGAATTGCCCGTCTGGTGAGATGCCGTTTTGGATGTTTTGATAGTCGGCCTGCTCGGCGAGTTCTGGATTATAGGAGACAAAGCGTTCGCCCTGCGCATTAAGGACGACGACATAGGCCAAATCTTGATTTTGGCGCGTTCCGCTCAGTACTTGTTTTGCCGATATGGGGTCTTCAAATACCAAGGCAGGGCCGATGCTAAATGCCGTTGTTTTGGCAATGCTTTGGGCTTTTTCGCCCAAGGCGTGGCGTTGTTTTTCGGCCAAATAGGAAGGGAAGTAAATAAAGACGAAGATGGATATGGCTGCAATGAGCAGAGAAGCACCCAACGTGAGTCGGGTGCGAATGGCGAGGTTGTTGATGGGGGTCAGTAGGGACATAAAAAGGTAAAAGTAAAAAGGCAAAAGTTAAGAGAAAAAAAGGAGAAATTAGTCGGAGTATATTTGTCCAAGTTCTTGAGAAAATAGGGTTTTATCTTTAAAAGATCAAGTTTTATTGCGGGTGTTGTATTGGCACAAATCGGAAATGATGCAGGCTTTACAGTTGGGTGTGCGGGCGTGGCAAATGGTTTTGCCCAAGTCGATTAGATTGACATGAAAGGCCCGGGCTTTGTTTTTGGGGATGAGGGGGCGCAGTTCTGTATGGGCTTTTTCTCTGCTGCACTTTTCATCAATAATTCCCACGCGCTGCACGATGCGGTAAACATGGGTGTCTACGGCACAGAGGTCTTGGTTGCAGGCAAAGGCCAAGACGATATAGGCTGTTTTGAGGCCAATGCCTTTGTGTTGTATTAGGAGTTTGATGGCGTCATCGGTGTCTATTTCTTTTACAAAGTCGAGCGATAAGATGTCCTGTTCTTGGTGAAGGCATTTGAGAAAGTTTTGCATGGCAGGCCCCTTTTGTTTGGCAAGGCCCGCAACTTTGATGGCGTCTTGTACTTTTTCGGGCGGGGCACGCATGACTTTTTCCCAGGTGGGATATTGGGCACGCAGGGTGTGATACCCGCGATCTCTGTTTTCATCGGTGGTGTTTTGAGATAAGATGGTGCGCATGAGGTTGTCGAGTGGATTAGAAGGGGTACGCGATTTGTCCCAGGCTTCACCACCATATGTTTTGTCGAGTCGGGTGTGTATTTGGGCGACGATTTTTGTTTTTGGGTTGGGTGGCATATAGTCTCCTTACGTTTATAAACATTGACATCCCATTCAGTTTGTGTATTTTCACTCAAAATTGCAATCAAAAGGTTGACATCTTATTATCTTGTATATATTTTGCGCATTCAAATTTAAGCGAAAGGAAAACCATGTCAGAAGCAGATATCGGACTGATTGGATTGGCCGTAATGGGCGAAAACCTGGTACTCAATATGGCCAACCACGGCCACACGGTAGCCGTATATAACCGCACGACTTCTAAAGTGGATGATTTTATCAATGGACGCGCTCAGGGCAAGCCAATTATTGGCACGCACACTGTCGAAGAATTGATTTCAAAACTTAAAAGCCCTCGCAGAGTCATGATTATGGTGCAAGCAGGAAGTGCGGTAGACGCGGTAATCGACAGCTTAGTACCTCTCTTGGATGAAGGGGACATCATCATTGATGGCGGTAATACCCATTTCCCAGATACGGTACGTAGAAGCAAAGACATGGAAGAAAAAGGAATCCTCTATATTGGAACTGGGGTTTCAGGAGGTGAGGAAGGTGCGCTCATCGGTCCCAGTATCATGCCGGGAGGAAATGAAAAAGCTTGGCCTCATGTCAAAACAATTTTTCAGGATATCTCCGCCAAAGTGGATGACGGCAGTCCATGTTGTGACTGGGTCGGAGAGGGTGGTGCGGGCCATTATGTAAAAATGATTCATAACGGAATCGAATATGGCGACATGCAGATGATCTGTGAAATCTATCAAGTGATGAAAACCGGACTGGGCCTTTCTAATGAAGAAATGCATGAAGTATTCAAAGACTGGAATACTGGGCTTTTAGATTCTTACCTCATTGAGATCACGCGTGATATCTTCGGGTACCAGGAAGAAGATGGCACGTACACCCTGGATAAAATTCTCGACAAAGCTGGCCAAAAAGGAACCGGCAAATGGACAGCCGTTTCTGCACTGGACGTCGGACAGCCATTAACCGCAATTAGTGAAGCCGTTTTTGCCCGCTGTCTTTCGGCCTTAAAAGATGAACGTGTAAAAGCCTCTAAAATACTCAACGGTCCTTCCATTACGTCGTTTGATGGTGACA